>NZ_JBHJYJ010000005.1:0-255500 GCF_042269845.1 Cellulosimicrobium sp. NPDC055967
CCCCGATCCACCTCCGGATCGGGGAGCGACCCCGGGTTCGGCACGTCCGGACGGCACGTGGACCGAGGTCGGGACCTTCGACCGGTCCGGCGCACCGGGCGGCGGCGCTACGTTCGAGGTCCTGGCAGCGCGGCGGGCGAACACCCACTCGTCGGACTGCCGGGCCGTCGTGCGTCGGAAGGAGCCGCCGATGACCCGCCCCGGCCTCGTGGTCGCCGGACTGAACCGGTTGTCCGTCACGGACTGGCCCGGGCGGCGGGTGGCGACGGTCCTCACCCAGGGCTGCCCGTGGCACTGCGGGTACTGCCACCACCCCGGCCTGTGCGCGGTCGCCGCGCACGGCGCACCACCGCCCGGGGACACGGTCCCGTGGTCGGAGGTCGTCGCGTTCCTCGGCCCGCGCCGTCGCCTCCTCGACGGCGTCGTCTTCTCGGGCGGCGAGCCGACGCTCCACCCCGGCCTGCTCGGCGCGATCGACGACGTGCGCGGCCTCGGCCTCGACGTCGGGCTGCACACCGCCGGCCCCTGGCCGGCGCGGCTCGCGCGGCTCCTGCCGTTCGTGGACTGGGTGGGCCTCGACATCAAGCACCTGCCGTCGCGCTACCCCGTCGTCACCGGGACGATCCCGTCCGGGCGCCGCGCGTTCGAGGCGCTGACCGTGCTGCTGCGCTCCGGCGTCGACCACGAGGTGCGCACCACGGTCGACCCGAGCGTGCACTCGCGCACCGAGCTCCTCGCGCTCGGCACGCACCTGCGCCGCCTCGGGGTGCGCGAGTGGGTGCTCCAGGAGGCCGTGCCCGACGGCGCGTCCGCCGCATGGACCCGCGCGCTCGCGGGCCGCCGGCTCGCCGACGTGCTCGACGAGACCGACCTCGCCTGGGCACGACGCCGGTCGGCCGCCTGACGGAGGGGTCAGTAGGTCGTCGGTCGAGCGTCAGGCCGGGCGGACGGGCTGGCGCAGCACCGTGCGGAGCCGCGTCGGGTCCGTGCGTCGCACGTCGCTCAGGTAGATCTCGTGGGGCGGCCCGGCGAAGGTGAGCCCTCGGGCGGCGCGGACGGGGCTGGCGCGCCCGTCGTGCGCCTGGTATCCACACGGTGTGACGCCCTCGCCGCCCCCGTACCCGCCACAGGACCCCCGCGCCGCGTACCCGCCCGCCCGCCCCGCGCAGGCGCCTCCCCCGCCGGGCCACCCCGGCGCTCCGTACGGCGGCTACCCGCCCGTCCCCCGGCTCCCGCCGGCGGCGTTCACCGCCGGGTACCGCCGGACGGCGTGGGCGCTGATCTGGGTGCCCGTCGCGCTCATGGTCACCGCCGGCGTGCTGAGCGTCGTCCTGCTCGCGTACGCGGACGCGGACCCGGTGAACAACTCCGGCGCCGGGTACCTGGCGCTCCTCCTCTGGGGGGTCATGCTCGTCGGCGGTCCGCTCCTGCTCGGCGCGTTCATCCCGGGATGCGTGATGCTGTCCCGGTCGAGCTCGGCCCGCGCCGTCCTGCGGGCAGCGGGGCACCGGCCCCCGGCCTGACGCACGACACCTCGCCGCCTCCCTCGGTGGGGCGACGGGTGACGGGTGACGGGCTCAGGCTCCGCGGCGCGCGAGGTCGGGCTCGACGGGCGCGGCCGGGCGCAGCGGCGTCACGTAGTCGACGACGGCCCGCACGACCTCGGGGTCGCGCAGCAGCCGGTGGTGCCCGAGCCCTTCCGTCGTGAGGAGCTCGCCCTCGGGCCAGGCCGCGGCGAGCGCGGCCCCGACGGGGTAGGGGACCTCCTTGTCCGCGCGGTCGTGCACGACGAGCGCGGGCGGGACCGGGTGGGTGCGCAGGGTCTCGCGCACGTCCAGCTCGGCCAGCGGGCGACCGGCGACGTCGGAGAGCAGGCCTTGGAGCAGCTCCCGGGTCCGTCGCGAGAGCCGGAGCAGGTCGGCGAACCCGTCGAGCTCGCCCAGCACGTCGGCGATCGCGGCGACGAGCACCAGCCGACCGGCGGGCAGCCCGTCGCGGACCGCGAGCACGGTCGTCGCGGTGCCGAGCGAGTGCGAGACGACCGCCGCGGGTTCGCCGTGCGCCCGGACCACCGTCGCGAGCGCGTCCGCGAGCTCGGGCATGGTGCTGCGCCGCCACCCGAGGCTGCCGGGGCCGGAGTCGCCGTGGCTCGGCGCGTCGAAGGCGACGACCCGGTAGCCGGCCGCCCGGAGCGGCTCGACGAACGCGCCGAGCTGGCCGCGCCACCCGCCCCACCCGTGGGCCAGGTAGACGACGCCGACCTCGGCCGGTACGCGGGTCCCCGCCGGCTCGCCGGCAGGGCTCGCCTGCCCCTCGCCACCGGTCGCGGCCGCGGCCGCCGCCCACGTCTCGACGACGACCCGCGACCCGGCGTCCGTCGTCACCGTGGTGAGCTCGCCCGGGGCGGAGCGGCCGTCGCGGCGCCGACCGGCGCCGTCGGGCGGGGTGCACCAGAGGTCGAGCGCGAGACGCGCGGCCCGACGCGGGGACACCGCCTGGAGGCCGGCGAGGCGCGCGCGGACGACCGCGAGCTGCAGGGCGGCCTTGCGCCGTCGCGCGGCTCGGCGACGGTCGGCACGAACGGTCGTGCTTTTCTTCGAGCCTGGGACGCCCACGGCGGTTCCTCTCGGTCGGTGGTGCAGACGGCTGCGGTCAGCGGACAGGGACCGGCGCGGTCGTGCGCGCCGCGTCGAGCAGGGCCTCGAACGCGCGCCGGGCGCGCTCCTCGGCCAGCGGGTCGGCCATGAGGACGTGCGCGTGGTTCACCCCGAGCATGACGCCGTAGAGGTCGGAGGCGAACTGCTCCGGGTCCGCGTCGGCGCGGAACCCGCCCTCCGCGACGCACGTGCGGAAGACCTGCGCGACGGCGTCGCAGAGGTCACGGTGGTCGCGCACGAGCTGGTCCCGGACGAGACCCTGCTGCGCGGAGAGCTCGGTCGCCGCCTTGACGAACAGGCAGCCGCCGGGGTCCTGGCGCAGGTCGCACGCGAGCCACCCCTCGAACAGCGCCCGCATCCGCGGCTCGCCGCGGGGGGTGCGCAGCGCGGGGGCGACCACGGTGTCGATGAACTCGGCCCGCGCCTGGCCGAGGACGGCGAGCTGGAGCGACTCCTTGGAGCGGAAGTGCGCGTACAGGCCGGACTTCGACATGCCCGTGGCCGACGCGAGCTCGCCGATCGTGAGACCGGTCAGCCCGACGCGGTACGCGGCCTCCACGCCACGGTGCAGGATCGCCTGCCGCGTCTCGTCGCCCTTGGTCACCTCCCGACCGTAGCACGGTCGTGCTGAAATCTGCCGGTTCGCGACCGACGGACCGTGACCCCGGGCCGAGGGCTGGCCGTGCGGCCCGGGGTCACGGCGGTCCCACCGCCGCTCAGGCGGGCGCGGGCGACTCCGTGACGAGCGGGTACACGCCGTTCTCGTCGTGGACCTCTCGCCCCGTCACGGGCGGGTTGAAGACGCAGACGCACCGGATCTCCGTCCGCGGCCGGACGACGTGCTTGTCGTGGTCGTTCAGCAGGTACAGCGTGCCCGGAGCGAGCGGGTGCACCGTGCCGGTGCCGAGGTCCTCGATCTCGCCCTCGCCGGACGTGATGAACACGGCCTCGACGTGGTTGGCGTACCAGAACGTGCTCTCGGTGCCGGCGTACAGCGTGGTCTCGTGCACCGAGAACCCGACGCCCTCCTTCGCGAGCACGATGCGCCTGCTGCGCCAGTTCTCGCTGTGGACGTCGGCCTCGGTGCCGGTGATCTCGTCGAGCGTGCGGACGATCATGGGGTGTTCCTCCAGGTCGGATTCGGGGCAGGTCGGTCGGCGCTCCGGCACCGGGCGCGAGGACCGGCCCGGCGCGGGGGGCGGCTCAGCGCAGGACGGCGGCCAGCGCGTCGTCCAGCACGTCGAGCCCGCGACGCAGCTCGGCGTCCGTGAGCGTCAGCGGCGGGAGGAGCTTGACGACCTCGCCCGACGGCCCGGACGTCTCCACGAGCAGGCCGCGCGCGAACGCCTCCGCGCACACCCTGGCGGCCAGGTCGCCGTCGGGCAGCTGCACGCCGCGCGCGAGGCCGCGGCCCTTGGAGACGAGCGCGTGGTCGGGGTAGCGCGCGACGACCGAGTTCAGGTGCGCCTCCACCAGGGCGCCCTTGGCGAGCGTCGAGCGCTCGAGCGCGTCGTCCGACCAGTACGTGCGGATCGCCTCCGCCGCCGTCGCGAACGCCGGCGCGAACCCCCGGAAGGTGCCGTTGTGCTCGCCCGGCTCCCACACGTCGAGCTCCGGGCGGATGAGCGTGAGCGCCATCGGCAGGCCGTAGCCCGAGATCGACTTGGACAGGCAGACGATGTCCGGGACGATGCCGGCGTCCTCGAACGAGAAGAACCCGCCAGTGCGCCCGCAGCCCATCTGGATGTCGTCGACGATGAGGAGGATCCCGTGCCGCGAGCACAGGTCGGCCAGCCCGCGCAGCCACTCCGCGCGCGCCGCGTTGATGCCGCCCTCCCCCTGGACCGTCTCGACGATGACCGCGGCGGGCTCGTTGAGCCCGCTCCCGCCGTCCGCGAGCAGCCGCTCCAGGTACACGAAGTCCGGGACGTCCCCGTCGAAGTAGTCGTCGTACGGCATCGGGGTCGCGTGCACGAGCGGGACCCCCGCCCCTCCGCGCTTCATCGAGCTGCCCGTGACGGACAGCGCGCCCAGCGTCATCCCGTGGAACGCGTTGGTGAACGTGATGACGGACTCCCGCCCCGTGACCTTGCGGGCGAGCTTCAGCGCGGCCTCCACGGCGTTCGCGCCGCCCGGGCCGGGGAACACGACCTTGTGGTCGAGGCCGCGCGGACGCAGGATCCGGTCGTGGAACGTCTCGAGGAAGTCGCGGCGCGCCGTCGTGAGCATGTCGAGCGAGTGGACCATGCGGTCGTCGGCCAGGTAGTCGAGCAGCACCCGCTTGAGCCGGGGCTCGTTGTGGCCGTAGTTCAGCGACCCGGCCCCCGCGAAGAAGTCGAGGTACTCGGTGCCGTCCTCGGCGCGGACGGTCGCACCGACCGCACGGTCGAACACGGCGGGCCAGGCGCGCGAGTAGCTGCGCACGCCGGACTCCAGGGCCGTGAAGCCCGTCGGGTCGTCGGCGGCGTACGCCTCGGGAGCAGGGACGGTCGAGATCGTCACGAAGGACTCTCCTTGGGATGGTGCGCTCGGGTGCGTGAGAGTGCGAGGGGCTACGGCGTCACCCGTGCGCCGGACCGGCGTAGCCCACGTCCTGCGCCGGCTCCCGCCGGCCAGGGGCTCAGCGGGCGTGCACGCCCTCGATGACGAGCATCGGCTCGTCGACGTGCGCGTCGGGGAACTGGTCCGCGGTGAACAGCGGTCGCGTCGTGATCGTCGCCCCACGCCGGGCGGCCCAGCGCACGAACAGCGCGCGCGAGGCGACGTTGTCCTGCGCGACGGTCGTGATCACGGAGACGACGTCGGGCGACGCGTCGACGACCGCGTCGAGGAGCTGGCCCGCGACACCCTGCCCCCGACGCTCCTCGGCCACGGCGACCTGCCAGACGAACAGCCGGGACGCGTCATCGGGGAGCAGGTAGCCGGAGACGAACCCGACCACCTCCTCGTCGACCACGGCGACGCGGCACGTGTCGGCGAAGTGCTGCGCGAGGAGGAGGTACGCGTACGACGAGTTCAGGTCGAGCTCGCCGGAGTCACGGGCGACGCGCCACATGGCCGCGCCGTCGTCCGGCGCGGGACGGCGCACGGCGGCCCGCCGCACCCCCGTGCGGGGCGGGGCCGACGGCGGCGCGTCGGCGGCGTTCGAGGTCGAAGGGTCGGTGGGCGCGGCGTTCGTCGTCGTGTCCATACCGTCGACGACCCTAGGCCTGTTCTCGATCAGATTGCACCTCTGCATGACCGATCGCGCGCACTCTCGGGAGCCGGATCACACCCGAGAGCCGCAGAATCACGCGGAAGGCAGGTTCTGGTCAGCAGTCGGTGGTCGCGGTGCTCCACGTCTCTGTGGGTGAGACACCCGGGGAACGAGCGTCGGCGGGACCCCGTCGGCGCGGCGACGCGCGGGCACCCGGGCGGAGGGCAGGTCGGCGCGGCACGTGGGCTCGGCCCAGGAACGACGAAGCCCCGGAACCACACATGGTTCCGGGGCTTCTGCGGTGCGCCCGAAGGGATTCGAACCCCCAACCTTCTGATCCGTAGTCAGATGCTCTATCCGTTGAGCTACGGGCGCCGGTCATGCTCGGCCGCTGATCGCTCACCGGCCGTCGAGAACACTACCGTGTCCCCGCCCCGAACCCAAACCGATCCGCCCCCGGACGGCGCGAGGTGACGGACGCCACGCCGTCCGACCCTCGCCGCACGCGGCGCGCCGGACGGTCCCCCCAGGGTGGGACCCGCACGGGACGACGTCCCGTCCCCAGCCCGACGCGGCGGCACCCGCCGCCGTCGGACGATCGGTCCATGACGTTCACCGGCCCCTCCTCCGCCCCCGGCGGCTCGCCCCTCGTCGCGAGCGCGCTCACCAAGGTCTACGGCTCCGCCCAGACCGCGACGCACGCCCTCGCGGGCGTGAACCTCACGGTCCACCCGGGCGAGTCGCTCGCGATCATGGGCCCCTCGGGCTCCGGCAAGACGACGCTCCTGCACGTCCTCGCGGGCATCATCACCCCGACGTCCGGCTCGGTGTCGTGGCGCGGCGAGGACGTCACGACCCTCTCCGAGGCCCGCCGCACCGTCCTGCGGCGCCAGGACTTCGGCTTCGTCTTCCAGTCGGGCCAGCTCCTGCCGGAGCTGCCCGCGGTCGAGAACGCCGCGCTGCCGCTCATGCTCGCGGGCACGGCGCGCACGGAAGCCACGGCCGTCGCCGCCCGGTGGCTCGCGCACCTCGGCCTCGCCGGGATGGAGCAGCGGCGCCCGGGCGAGCTGTCCGGCGGCCAGGCCCAGCGCGTCGCGATCGCGCGCGCGCTCGTCGGGTCGCCCGGCGTCGTGTTCGCCGACGAGCCGACGGGCGCGCTCGACCAGTCGACCGGCGCCGAGGTCCTCGACATCCTCACGCGCGCCACCCGCGATTCCGGCGCCGCGCTCGTCGTCGTCACGCACGACGCGGGCGTCGCGCGCCACTGCACCCGCACCGTGACCATGCGCGACGGCCGCATCTCCGGCGAGTTCTTCGCGCCCGGGGCCCAGCCCGCGCCCGCCGCGCCCGCCGCACCGAGCCAGGACAGCGCACGATGAGGACCGTCGACCTCTGGTGGCTCCTGCGCCGTCGCAGCGCCGACGAGCGCGACCCGCAGGGCCTGACGAACGTGCTCGCGATCATCGCGTTCGCGGTCACCACGGCGATCCTGCTCGTCGTCATGGGCGGCTTCCACGCGTTCCTCCTGCGCGCCGGCGGCGTCGACGGCATGCGTGAGGGCATGGACTCGGCCATCACCCCGTACGCGACCCAGTACCCGCTCCTCGCGGGCGTCGCGTCCCTCCTGCTGCTCATCCCGCTCGTGACGCTCGGCGCCGCGGCCGCGCGCCTCGCCGTCGCCCGTCGTGACGCCCGCCTCGCGGCGCTGCGCCTCGCGGGCGCGACGACGGGCCAGGTCACCACGCTCACCGCCCTCGACGCGGCCGCGCAGGCGGTGATCGGGGCGCTCGTCGGGCTGGTCGGGTACGGGGCGCTGCTGCCGCTCGTCGCCCAGCTCCGCTTCCAGGGCCGCACGTTCGACCTCGGCGAGCTCTGGGTCGGGGTCCCGGCCCTCCTCGGGGCGGTCGTCCTCGTGGTCGCCGTCGCGCTCGTGTCCGCGCTCGTCAGCCTGCGCCGCGTGGCGATCACCCCGCTGGGCGTCGCGGCCCGCGTGACGCCCCCGGGGCTCAAGGCCGTCCGGCTGCTGTCGATGGGCGTCGCGTTCGTCGCGCTCGTCGTCGCGACGAACCTGTCCTTCGGGTCCGTGGCGGTCGTCCTCACCGTCCTGACGGTCATCCTGCTGGTCGGCTTCGCGACCGTGAACGTCGTCGGGCCGTTCGTCATCTGGCTCGTCGGCAAGATGACGGCCGGCGGCGCCCGCCGCGTGCCGACGCTGCTCGCGGGGAGGCGGATCGTCGACAACCCGAAGACCGCGTGGCGCTCCGTCGGCGGGGTCGCCCTCGCGACGTTCATCGCCGGGCTGACGAGCATCTTCGCGCTCCTGGAGCCGGGCATGGGCGCGGACCCGGACGAGGTGCAGTACCTCACCGACATGAAGACCGGCGGGTTCCTCACCCTGGCCATCGCGGGCGTGCTCGCCGCGGTCTCGACCGGCGTCATGCAGGCCGGCCGCGTGATCGACCAGCGCAACGAGTACCGCACGCTCGTCCTGTCCGGGACGGACCTGCGCACGCTCGACCAGGCCCGGTTCCGCGAGACGCTCGTCCCGCTCGTCGTGAGCGTCGGCGTGGCGACGTTCGCCGCGCTGCTGTTCATGGTCCCCGTGATCGGGCTCAACGCGTTCGCCAACGTCGAGGTCGTCGTCCAGTTCCTGCTGTGCGTCGCGGCCGCGTCGGCCCTCGTGCTCGCCGGGGCCGGGGCGTCCCGGTTCGTGGTGCGGTCCGCGCTCGCGACGTCGGGCAGCGCGTAGCCGCCCCGGACTCGTCAGCGCCCCGCCGGTCCCCCGACCCGTGGGGCGCTGGCGGCTCTGCGTCGGGCAACAGGAGTCGGGCAACAGAAAAGGCCCCGGGCGCTCGGCAGCCGGGACCTTCCTGAGCGGAGACGGAGGGATTTGAACCCTCGAACGGATTGCTCCGTTACCACCTTAGCAGGGTGGCGCACTAGACCTGACTATGCGACGTCTCCTCGCAGGCTCGTCGGAGAGCCTGCGTCGCCCAGGGTACAAGGGCGTCGCCGCGAGACCAAACCGCCGAGCCTGACGGGTCGCGCCGCGCCGCCGTCCGGACGCCTACCGCTCGAAGGTCCACTCCCGGTCGGTGAGCATCCGGGCCACGGCGAGCCCGATCGCGAGCGCGACGATCACCAGCCCGGCCTCGACGGCGTAGGCGAGCGCCTGCGCCGTCGCCCCGGTGTTGAACTCGTACACCGCCCGGTACGCGGTGACGCCAGGGACCATGATGACGACCGCCGGCACGGACACCGTGATGCGCGGGACGCGCAGCGCCGGGGCGACCGTGGCGGCGAGCAGTCCCACGAGCAGCGCGGCCGCCGCCGCGGCCGCCTGCGGGACGACGTCGGCGTCCACGAGGAGCAGGCGCCCCACGTTCGCGACCATCCCGATCGACGCGGCCCCGAGCGCCATCGCCCACGGGCTGTTGAACATGAGGGCGAACCCGAGCACCCCGAGGAAGCTCGCGACGCTCCGCAGTCCCAGGAACAGCGGCTCCGCCAGGCCCGGCGGAGGCACCGGGTCCGGGGCGAGGCCCGCCGCGGCCGACACGCCCCACACGGCCAGGGCGGCCGACGCGAGGATCATGAGCGCGTACGTCACGCGGGCGACCCCCGCCGAGAAGTCGAGCTTCGCGAGGTCGAGCGCGCCCGTGACGAGCGCGAACCCCGGCACGAGGAAGAGCACCGCGGAGACGTACCCGGCCTCGTGCCCGCCGTCGACGCCCGCGAGCGCCGACAGCGCCAGGACGAGGACCAGGTAGGCGATGCTCGCGACCGCCGCGGCGAGCATCGTCACGCCGAACTGGTTGATCCCCCGGTGCAGCATCGCCCGGCGCACCGCCTGCCCGAGCGCCGCCGCGACGAGCACCGCGCCGCACTCGACGAGACCGCCGTTGTTGAGGAACGCGAAGGCCGCGCAGGCGATCCCCGCCCAGAGGGCGTTGAGCAGCGCGCCGTACAGCGGTGGCCGGCGCGCGATCCGGTCGAGCTCCGCCTCGACGGTGCCGAGGTCGGCGCCCGCCGGGAGGGCCGCGGAGAACCGCTCGAGCTGCGCCAGGCGGTCGGCGTTGATCCCGATCGACCGGACCTCGGTGAGCTCGGTGCGGAAGATCGGGCCCCGGTACGACGTCGCGGTGATCTCCGTGAGCGTCACGTGGGCGGCGATGTGGTCGAGCCCCAGCGCCCGCGCCGCACGGGTCATGTGCGACTTCACGCGGTAGCTGCCCGTCCCGGCGGAGAGCGCGAGGCGGCCGATCCGCAGCACGGTGCCCGACCGGCGGATGAGGTCGACGGGCTCGAGACCGGCTTCGTCGGCCGGGGAGGGCTCAGGCGTCACGAGGCCATGATCCCGTAGGTCCGTCCGCGCGGCACTCGCCGAAGGTCCCGGTCCCCGGTGCCCAGGGGCCGGACGCCGGACGTCCGCGGTCCGCCCGGCCCGGGCCCGGTCAGGAGCGTCGCACCCGCCGGACGGCGAGGAGGATCTGGTCGCGCGCGCACCGCCCGGACGCACGTCGGGCCGGGTCCGGAGCACGGCTCCGGGCCCGGCCCGACGACCTGCGGAGGGCGAGGGATTCGAACCCCCGGTGCGTTGCCGCACAACGGTTTTCAAGACCGTCACATTAGGCCGCTCTGTCAGCCCTCCCGGCGAGCCATTGTGGCACGCCCGGCCCGCGCACGACGACGGCGGGCCGCCCCGTGGAGGGCGGCCCGCCGTCGGCGGTGGTACGGGGATCGCGGAGGTCAGGCCGCCCCGCGGAGCTGACGCATCGCGAGCTGGACGAGCGCGATGAGCGTCTGCTTGGTGGCAGCCCGCGACCGCGCGTCCGTGTAGAGCATCGGCACGTGCGCGGGGATCTGGAGCGCCTCGCGCACGTCCTCGAGCTTGTGCTTGGCCACGCCGTCGAAGCAGTTCACGCCGACGACGAACGGGATGTTGCGCGACTCGAAGTAGTCGATCGCCGGGAAGCACTGCTCGAGGCGGTCGGTGTCCACGAGCACGACGGCACCGATGGCGCCGCGCACCAGGTCGTCCCACATGAAGAGGAAGCGGTCCTGGCCCGGCGTGCCGAACAGGTACAGCCACAGGTTGCCCGGGAGGGACACGCGACCGAAGTCCATCGCGACGGTCGTCGTCGTCTTGCGGTCGGACACGCCGCCCGCGTCGTCGACGCCCACCGAGTGCTCCGTCATCGCAGCCTCGGTGTTGAGCGGCTCGACGTCGGAGATCGACCCGATGAACGTCGTCTTGCCGACGGCGAACCCGCCCGCGACCACGATCTTGACGACCGTCGGCGCCGTCCGTGCCGCTGCCGGGGCACCGGCGGGCTGCGCTGTCGCCGGTGGCTGCGCGGCCGCGGGAGCCTGCGCTGCCGAGGGCTGCGCCGGCGCGACGGACGGGGCGGGCTGTGCCGGGGCCACGGGCTGCGCGGCGGCGACGGGCTGCGGCGCGGTGCGCGGCTGAGCCGCAGCCTGGGCGACCGGCGCTGCCACCGCGGCCGGCGTCGCCGGCGCGGCGGAGACGGACGGTGCCGTCGGCGCGGGCTGCGCCACGGGTGCCGACGGCGCGACCGGACGCGCCGGGGCGGACGCCGCCGGCGCCTGCGTCGGCACGCCGGCGGGCGCGCTCACCGGAGCCCACGCGGTCTGACGGACGGCCGCCTGGCCACCGGGCACACCCCCGATCACCCCGGACGGCTGCCCGGCCTGCGGCGCGCTGCCCGAGCCGTCAGAGGGTGGAAATGCCATTGAGAACACTCTCCAAGACGCTCAGGGACAGACCCGAGTGGTTGCTGCCATGACCCGTGTGGACGTTGAGCGGGGTCGACGTGTGGACGGTGATGTAGTTGTCCTCCTGCAGGTCCGCGACGAGCACCTTCGTCACGCCGAGCGGCAGGCGCAGGAGCGCGGAGAGCTCGGCGATCGAGACGTACGTGTGCGCGGCGTGCTGGAGGATCGAGCGCTTCTCGGGCGGGAGCCCGAAGCTGTTCACGGCGCCCGGCATGACCTCGACGAGCGCCTCGAGCGGGAGGTCGGACGTGGCGGAGCGCACACGACCGCCCGTGACCGCGTACGGGCGGACCGTCGCCGCCTCGTACCCGTCGTGTGCTCCCATGCTGCCGAAAGGTACGTTCGTCATCGCTCAGTCCTCATCCCACCGGGGCTCGCGTCGCGCCGTCGACGGGAAGGCTACCCCGCATCTCCGAGATGAGCTGCGGCGTCAGGGTCGCCTCGGTGCGGGAGACCAGGAGCGCCATCTCGTAGCCGATGAGGCCGATGTCGCAGTTCGCCTCCGCCACGACGCCCAGGACGGACCCGTTCGAGACGTTCATCAGGAACAGGAAGCCGTTGTCCATCTCGATGATGGCCTGCCGGACGTTCCCTCCGTTGAGCTGTCGGGCCGCCCCGCGGGTCAGGCTCGACATGCCGGAGACGATCGCCGCGAGCTGGTCACCGCTCGTGCGGTCGAGCTGGTCCGACATGGCCATGAGCAGGCCGTCCGCCGACACCACGAGCGTGTGCCGGCTGCCCGGGACCGTCCGCACGAAGTTGTCGAGCAGCCACCCGAAGTTGGTTGCCTCGGTGCTGAGCGCGTTCACTCTTCCTCCTCGTCAGTTGCCGCAGACGGCATGTCGTCACCGCGCCTGCGGCGCTGAATCAGGGACATAATCCATGGCCTGGGGGCTCCAGGTCGAACTCGTCTCGTCCTGGCCCTCGACCCGGCCCCGGGCCGTGGCCGACTGGAAGGCCGACAGACGGGCCCGGAGCTGCTCCGGGTCACGGTCGATCCGGGCCGTGAAGCGGTCGACGTAGCCCTCCCGGTCCTCGCCGCGCGCGCGCCGGGTCAGGCCCGACGCCGTCGTGCCGTCGACCGTGAGGGGCTGGTAGATACCGTCGTTCGGGTCCGCCAAGGTCGCTTCCTGGAAGTCGGTGCTGCCCTGCAGCAGGGTGGACATCTCCTCGTACAGCACCGCGGACGCCATCCAGTCCGACCGCGCCTCGACCGAGTCGGTGATGTACCCGGGCTCCAGCGGCTCGATCGCGTCGCCCACCTGTCGCCGGACGAGCGGCGTCGGCGGACCGTACCCCGCCGCGGCCGGGCTCGGCGCGGGCTCGGGAGCCGTGTACGACGGCTCCGGCGCCACGTAGCCGCCAGCGGCCGGCACGTCCTGGACCGGGGCGAGCGTGCGCGTCTCCTGCACCGGGGCGACGGGCGCCTCCGGGGCGAACGCCGACGCGTTCGCGGCGGCCGCGGGCTGACCTGTTCGCGGGGCGAACGCCGACGACCGTGCGGGGGCCTGGGCCTCCTGCGGCGGGGGCGTCGGTGCGGCGGCCGGAGGGGCCGCGACCGGGGCGGCCGCGAGGGCGGACGCGGGCACCGGGGCAGGAGCCTCCGGGGTCGGGGCCGGGGCTGCGACCGGGGGCGCTCCCACCGGGCGCGAGGCCAGGGCCTCCGGGGACGGCCCGGCCGGGCGCGCCTGCGGCGTCGCCGTCGTCCGGGGACGCCGGCCGAAGAGCCCCCGCTTGCGCGCCTGGCTCTCGCGCAGCGAGCGGCGCGTCGGCAGGTCGGCCATCAGCTCCTCGAAGCGCGGGAGCGCCTCGAAGGTGAGCTCCGCGGGGATGTCCTCCGCCGACGCGGCCTCGCCACCCGCCGCCACGACCGGGACGTCGGTCCCGAGACCGGCCTCGGCCCGGGTCGCCTCCGGCACGGGGGCGGGCTCGGGGACGGCCGGCGCGCGCTGCGCCAGCGGGACGCGCGCGACGGTCGCCTCGTCGACGGGCTCGGCCGGGACCGCGGGCACGACACGCGTCGCGTCGAGCGGCGCGTCGGCCACGGACGAGGGCGCCCACGTGTCGGCAGCCGGCTCCGGCGTCCACGCCTGCTCGGCGGGCTGCTCGGGCGCCCATGCGTCGGGGGCCGGCTCCGGCGTCCAGGCCTGCTCTGCGGGCTGCTCCGGAGCCCATGCCTGCTCGGGGACCCACGCGTCTGCGGCGGGCGTTGCGACGGCCTCCTGCGGCGTCCACACGTCCTGCTGGACCGGGGCGTCGCCCGGGACCTCGGAGACCAGCGGGATGTCCGTCGCCGTGACGTCCGGGGCGGCGGGCAGCTCCACCGGGTTCTCGGCGGCCGGACGGTCGCCGACCGGGCGGAAGCTCGAGAACAGGGCGCTGCGCGTGCTCACGTCGAGGACGGGGATCTCGGCGGACACCGGCTCGACGGGGCTCGCGGCCGGGCGCGACCGGCTCGGGAGCGCGGACCCGGCGTCCGCGACCTCCGCGGGCGGGGTCCAGGCCTCGTCCGCCGCCGGGAGCTGCTCCGGCAGCGCCGGGGTGGCGAGCGGGGGCAGGACGATCGCCCCGGTCTGGGGTCCCGACGCGAAGGACGCGCTCGGCGCGGCGGCGGCGGGGTCGACCGTGCGCGACCGACGGCGGGGCATGCCGGTCTGCGTGGTGCCGTCCGTGAGCGCGTCGAGGTCGACGGGCACCGCGACGGGCGCCTCGGGCTCGACGGTCGGGAACGACGCCGTCGCCGCGGGTGCCGGGACCGACGGCGCGGCCGGGGCCGCGACGTCGGCGGCGGGGAGCGCGGGGAGCACTCCCGTGCCGGCGAGCTGCTGGGCAGCGGCCTGCGTGCTCGTCTCCAGCGGGTCCGTCGGCAGCGGGAGCGGCACGTTCGAGTCGGGGACGAAGAGGGCGCCCGGGAAGGACACGACGACCTCGGTCCCCTGGTCCTCGCCGCCCGCGCTGAACCGGACCTTCGCGCCGAGGCGGTCGGAGAGACGACCGACGACGAAGAGGCCCAGGCGCTGCGCGCCGACGACGTCGGACGCCGCGTGCGTCGCGACCTTGCGGTTCGCCTCCGCGATCTCGTCCGGCGTCATGCCGAGACCGTGGTCGCGGACCGTCACGTAGACGAAGTGCTCGTCGCGGCCGGTCGTGACCTCGACCGGGGTGTGCGGCTCCGAGAACATCGTCGCGTTCTCGAGGAGCTCGGCGAGCAGGTGGGCGGCGTTGAGCGCGTTGTGCCCGAGCATGAGCGGGTCGACGACCAGGTTCAGGCGGACGCGGTCGTACAGCTCGATCTCGGAGGACGCCGTACGGATGACGTCCGAGGCGGGCATGGGCTGGCGCACGCGGCGGCCCGAGTCGATGCCCGCGAGGACGAGGAGGGACTCCGCGTTGCGGCGCATCCGTGTCGCGAGGTGGTCGAGGCGGAAGAGGTTGGACAGCGTGCCCGCGTCCTCCTCGGAGCGCTCGAGGTCGTCGAGGAACGCGAGCTGCCGGTTGAGGAGCACCTGGTCGCGGCGCGCGACGTTGACGAACATCTCCGCGATCGAGCCACGGAGAGCGGCCTGCTCGCGCGCGACCTTGATGGTCGTCTGGTTCACGTCGTTGAACGCGGTCGCGAGCTGGCCGACCTCGTCCGTGGACTCCACCGTGATCGGTGCCAGGTCGATGCCGGGGCCCTGCCCCGGGACGGCGACCTGCTCGACGAGGCGGGGCAGCTGGTCACGCACGTCCTCGGCCGCGTCGGTGAGGCGGCGCAGCGGGTTGACGATCGCGCGGGCGATGAGGCCCGCGACGAGGACCGAGGCGATGACGGCCGCGAGGGTCGCGAGGATCGTGACGACCGCGCGGGTCGTCGCGGCACCCGCGAGGTCGGACGCCTTCTCCGCCGTCTCGGTGCGGACACCGTCGCGCACCGGGCTCGTCTGGTCGAGGTCCGCCTGCGACAGGTCCGGCCACTGCGCGGCCTGGCTGGGCGGCGTCGCCTCGGGTCGCGAGCCGGCGAGGTTCTGCCGGATCTGGTTGTACGTGGCACCCGGCGTCTGGAGCTGGAGGTCTCCCGGGAGCCGTCGGACGGCCGTGCGGGTGCGGTTCGCGAGGGTGTCACCGGTGGTCACCAGGACTGCGGCCTGCTGGCTCGTCTCGGTGCTCCTCTGGCCGACCTGGGCTGCGGCGAGGACCGCACCGGCGAACGGCTGCTCGAGCGCCTGCTGCGCGAGGAGCTCGTCGAGAAGGACGTAGGAGTCGAGGTACTGCGCGAGGCTGCGGTCCGGGATCGTGTCCGCGAGCGTGCGGGGCACCTCGAGCGCCTCGTCGATGAGCGCGTTGAACTGCGAGATGCGCGTGTTGGGGCCGATGGACGACCGGTCGATGCCCTGCCGGATCGCCAGCAGGTCGGCCCTGTCCGCGATCGTGTCGGAGACCGCGCTGCGCACCCGCGGGTCGAGGGCCGACGTCTCGAGCCTCTCGTACGCGCGGTCGCGCGCGTCGAGCGCCTTGTCCGTCTTCTCGCGCTGCGCCATCATCTGCGCCTCGGTGTCCTCCGACCCCTCGACCGCGTCGAGGAAGGAGTACGTGCGCTCGGCCGCGATCTCGGTCCCCGCCGCGTCCTGCGCCGCGAGCGCCCCGACGAGCGTGCTCGTCTGGCTGGCGGTCCGCGCCGACCCGATGGCCTGCGCCGAGATGATCGCGGCGGCGGCGAAGAGGACGAGGACGGGCACCGCGAGGGCCGCAAGGATCTTCCCGCGAACGCTCAACCTGCGGAGCATACGAACCTGCCTCCATCACCCTTGTCCACCCGTTCGGCGGCGCGGTCGGCGCGCATGGCAGCGGCGCCTCCCGGGCTCCGCTCCCCGGTCGTGCGTACTAACTATCGGTGCACATCCCCCGGACACCTAATCCGCGAGGAGCGTGAACTTTCGTCCCGCCCCCGCGACGCCCCGTCGGCGAACCGGCGCCTCCCGGGCCGTCCGCGTAGTCTCGGCGATGTGCGAGGCGTCACGATATCGGCCCCCGGTGGCCCTGAGAAACTAACGGTTTCCGCGCTCCCTGACCAGACCCCCGGCCCGGACGAGCTCGTGGTCCACGTCGCTTCCGCTGGCGTGAACCGCGCTGACCTGCTACAACGCGCCGGATCCTACCCTCCGCCCGCCGGCGCACCGGACTGGCCCGGCCTCGAGGTCTCGGGCACGGTCGCGGCCGTCGGGGGGTCGGTGACGGGCTGGTCGGTGGGCGACCGCGTGGTCGCGCTGCTCGACGGCGGCGGCTACGCGGAGCAGGTGCGCGTCCGGTCGACGCAGGTGCTCCCCGTCCCCGACGGCGTGGACCTCGTGGACGCCGCCGCGCTCCCCGAGGCGGCGTGCACGGTGTGGAGCAACGTCGTCGACGTCGGTCGTCTGGCCCCGGACGAGTGGCTGCTCGTCCACGGCGGGTCGGGCGGCGTCGGGACCGTCGCCGTGCAGGTCGGCGCCGCGCTCGGTGCCCGCGTGGCCGTCACCGCCGGCGGGCGCGACCGGGCCGACCGGTGCCTCGCTCTGGGGGCGAGCCTCGCCGTCGACCACCGCGAGGAGGACTTCGTCGCCGCGGTGCGCGACGCCTCGGGCGGGCACGGCGCGGACGTCGTGCTCGACGTCGTCGGTGCGGCGTACCTGCCGCGCAACCTCGAGGTGCTCGCCACGGGCGGCCGCCTGGTCGTCATCGGCATGCAGAAGGGACGACGCGCGGAGCTCGACCTGGGTCTCCTCCTCGCCCGGCGCGCCACGGTGGCCGGGACGACGCTCCGGGCGCGGCCGCCGGCCGAGAAGGCGCGGATCGTGCACGAGGTCCTCACGCACGTCTGGCCGATGGTGGAGGACGGCCGCGTCCGCCCCGTGGTGCACGCGCGCCTCCCGCTCGAGGAGGCCGCGCGGGCGCACGAGCTGCTCGACTCGGGCGAGGTCTTCGGCAAGGTGCTCCTCGTCCCCTGACCGCGGCCGACACCGGGATCACGCGCCGTCGGTGCGCGCGTGGGCGCCGCGCGCCAGACTGGACCCATGGCTGACGAACCCCGCGACCCCCGCCCCGACGAGCCCACCGCCCCCGAGCCTGCGAACGGTCCGGAGGACACCGTCGACGACACCGACGAGCCCGCGCGCGCCACGGTCGTGATGCCGGACGGGACGGGGGTGAGCGTCGTCGAGAGCGACGACTCGACCGACCCCGACCGCAACCCGGCGACGGTCATCGAGGAGCCCGCCAAGGTGATGCGCATCGGCGGCATGATCAAGAAGCTCCTCGACGAGGTCCGGGACGCCCCGCTCGACGAGGCGGCGCGGTCGCGCCTCGCCGAGATCCACGAGCGCTCGCTCACCGAGCTCGAGGAGGGCCTGTCGCCCGACCTGGTGGCGGAGCTGCACCGGATCACGCTGCCGTTCTCGGACGACACCGTCCCGACGGATGCGGAGCTGCGCGTCGCCCAGGCGCAGCTCGTCGGCTGGCTCGAGGGCCTGTTCCACGGCATCCAGACGGCGCTCGTCGCCCAGCAGATGGCCGCGCAGGCGCAGCTCTCGCAGATGCGTCGCGCCCTGCCGCCGGGTTCGCTGCCGCCCATGGGCCCCGGTGCGCCGGGCGGGATGCCGGGCCACCCCGGCCGGGCGGACGAGCACGACGGGCGTCCCTCCCCGGGTCAGTACCTCTGAGGCACCGCGACCCGCCCGCCCGTCCGGGCCGGGTGCTCAGGCGGGCGGCGGGTCGAGCGGCGCGGCGTCGTCGGGCGGCGGCGAGTCCCGGCCGCCCGGGCGCGCGGCGGTCATGGCGATCGCCCCGGACACCAGGACGAGACCGACGAGCTCCGGGACCGTGGGCACCTGGCGCAGCACGACGGCCCCGACGACGGCGGCCGTCGCCGGGAGCAGCGCGAGCAGCACCGAGAACGTCGCCGCGCTGACCCGGCGCAGGATGACCTGCTCGAGCGCGTACGGGACGACGGACGAGAAGAGGGCGATCCCGGCGATCGCGACCGCGTGCCGCCAGTCGCCGAGCACGGGGACCGCGCCGGGCGCGAGGAACGGCGCGAACACGAGGGCGCCCACGGTCATCGCGACCGCGAGCGACGTCACCCCTGAACCGGAGACGGCGACCCGCCGTCCCAGCAGGATGTACGCCGCCCAGCACGCGGCCGCGACGCCGATCGCGGCCAGGCCGAGCACGGCGTCGTCGCGCGGGAGGTCCGACTCGATCGTCACGCCCGCGAGCAGCACGACCCCCGCCGCGGCGACCGCGATCGCGCCCCGCTCGCGCCACCCGCTGCCGGTGACGGCGGCAACCGCGACGGGGCCGAGGAACTCGATCGCGACGGCCGTCCCGAGCGGAAGGTGGTCGATCGCGACGTAGAACGCGAGGTTCATGGCGGCGAGGGCGACGCCGAAGACGGCGACCCACGCGAGGTCGTGCCGGGTCCACCGGTGACGCCACGGCCGGCGCCACGCGAGCAGCAGCACCGCGGACGCCGCGATGCGCAGCCACCCGATCTCGATCGCGCCGGCCACGGCGAACAGCCCGACGGCGATCGCCGCGCCCAGGTACTGCGTCAGCCCCGAGACGACGAACAGCGCCGGGGCAGGAACCCGGTCGAAGGCGGCGGGGCGACGTGTCACCCGTCGACTCTAGGCGCCCTCATGCGCCGGTCGAGCATGCGGCTGCGGCCCCTCCGACGCGCGGGACGGGCCGGAGCCGCATGCTCGGGACGGGTGTCAGCCCTTGACCGACCCCGCGAGGAGACCGCGCACGAAGTACCGCTGCAAGGCGACGAACACCACGAGCGGCACGATGATCGAGATGAACGCACCGGCGGTGAGGATGTGCCAGTCGCCACCGCGCGATCCAGCCATCTCGGCGACTCGCACCGTCAGCGGGTAGGACGAGGTGTCGGCGAACGTCAGACCGACGAGCAGGTCGTTCCAGACCCAGAGGAACTGGAAGATCGCGAACGACGCGATCGCGGGCACGAGCAGGGGCAGGAGCACCTGGAAGAAGATCTTGACGTGACCGGCGCCGTCGACGCGCGCGGCCTCGACGAGCGACCGCGGGATGTCCTTCATGAAGTTGTGGAGGAGGAAGATCGCCAGCGGCAGCGCGAAGATCGAGTGGGACAACCAGACGGTCCAGAACGTCCCGTTGAGGCCCACGTCGACGTAGTCACGCAGCAGCGGGACGAGCGCGACCTGCAGAGGCACGACCTGGAGCGCGAAGATCGCCACGAAGAGGATCTCGCGACCCCGGAACTCGATCCATGCGAACGCGTACGCCGCGAGGAGCGCGAGAGTGATCGGGATGACCACGGCCGGCAGCGTGATGACGAACGAGTTGACGAAGTAGGTCGACAGGTTGCTGCCGCTGCCGTAGAGCGCCTGGTCGTAGTTGTCGAGCGTGAACTCTGCCTCGCCGTTGAAGAGGCCCGGGATGACGGTCCACCACCCGCTCCGACGGATGTCGAGCTCGGGGCGGAAGGACGTCACGAGGAGGCCGACCGAGGGGATGGTCCACAGGATCGCGATGAGGATCGCGAGGAACGACGCCCAGGGTGAGCTGAGCTTGCCCTTGGCCGCGATCGCCCGCTTCTCGAGCCGGGTCAGCTTGCGAGGGCGGCTCGGCCCTTCGAGCTCCGCCTCGGTGGTGAGATCGGTGTCCGGGACGACCGGAGGGATCGGCGTGCTGGTCATCGGATCTCCTCCGCGAGCCGCATCTGACGGACGTTGTAGACGATGATCGGGATGACCAGGATGAACAGGATGACCGCGAGCGCCGAGCTCAGGCCTTGGTTGTTCTGCCGGAACGCCTGCGTGTAGAACTCGTTCGCGACGACCTGCGTGCCGAACTGGCCGCCGGTCATCGTGCGCACGATGTCGAAGATCTTGAGCGTCGCCATCGCGATGGTGGTGAGGACGACGACGAGCGCCGGGCGGACGCTGGGGACGGTGATGTACCGGAACATCCCCCAGCCCTTGAGGCCGTCGAGCCGGGCGGCCTCGACGATGTCGTCGGGGATCGCCTTGATCGCCGCCGAGAGGATCGTCATCGCGAATCCCGTCTGGATCCAGATCATCACGACGATGAGGAAGAACGTGTTCCACGGCTGGCCGATGAGGAACTGCTGGGGCGGAAGCCCGAGCCACACCAGCACCTGGTTGAGCAGCCCGATCTGGTTGACTCCCGGCTGGTCGGGCCGGAACTCGTAGACGAAGCCCCAGATGATGGACGCCCCGACCATCGAGATGGCCATCGGGAGGAAGACGAGCGCCTTCGCGAACTTCTCGAACCGGGAGCGGTCGACGAGCACGGCGTACACGATCCCGATGAACGTCGACAGCAGCGGGACGACGACGACCCAGATGGCCGTGTTGCGCAGGACCAGCTGGAACTGGTCCGTCGTGAACGCCGTGACGTAGTTGTCGAACCCGACGAACTCGTTGCCGCGGCGGTCGAAGAGCGAGTTCCAGATGGTGATGAGCGCGGGCCGCACGAGTCCCCAGGCGAGCCCGATGACCGCCGGACCGACGAAGGCGAGCACGACGAGCCAGCGCGGGATCCGCTTGGGCCGGTCCACCGCGAGGAGGATCGCCCCCATCACCACGACGAAGAGCAGGATCGCGAGGAACATCAGGCCGAACTTCTCCACGGGAGAGCTCGGTTCGGTCAACCAGTCCATGGTGGCCTCCGGTCGGGTCGCCCGCGGCAGCGAGGGCGAGAGGGTTCTACATCCTGGACCCGGAATCGGGGGGCCCGCCACAGTGGGCGGACCCCCCGTCCGGTCGTGCGTGCCTCAGACGGGGCGCGCCCCGCCTGTCGGCCGGGTCAGGACGACGGCCAGGACGCCTCGATCGTGTCGACGACCTCCTGCGTGTCCGAGCCGGTGAACCAGTTCACCATGCCGGTCCAGAACGTCCCTGCACCCACCTCACCGGGCATGAGGTCCGAGGCGTCGAAGCGGATCACGGCATCCGGGTCAGCGAGGATCTCGGCCGAGAGCTGGTCGAACGAGGTCGCCAGGTTCTCGGGGTCGAGGCCGTTGTTGGCGCTGACCCAGCCGCCCTGGGGAGTCGTGAGCGCCTTCGTGTTGGCCCAGTCCGCGCTCGAGAGGTAGGTCTGGAAGGCCTGCACCTCGGGGCGGTCGTCGAAGGCCGCGACGAACTCGCCGCCGCCGAGGACGGGCTTGATGTCGGTCTGGTCGGTCGGCAGGTAGAAGGCGTAGACGTCACCGTCCTCGGCGACCTCCGTGCCCTCGGGCCACTGCGTCTGGTAGAAGTTCGCGGCGCGGTGCAGCCAGCAGGTGCCGTCGAGGATCGGGAAGCCCGCGTCGGTCCACGTCGTCGTCGCGATCGAGTCGACGCCGCCGAGGCCCGCGTTGACCATCTCGGGGTTCTTGAGGATCTCGCCCGCGGTGTCGAAGGCCTCGACGATCTGCGGGTCGTTGAACGGGATTTCGTGGGTGTACCACTGGTCGTAGACCTCGGGCCCTGCGGTCCGCAGGACGACGTCCTCGATCCAGTCCGTCGCGGGCCAGCCGGTCGCGTCACCGGACTCGACCCCGGCGCACCACGGCATCGAGCCGTCCTCGACGATCTGCTCCGAGAGGTCCATCATCTCGGTCCACGTGGTCGGCACCTCGTAGCCGGCGTCCTCGAACATGGACGGCGAGTACCAGACGTACGACTTCACGTTCGACCCGAGCGGAGCGGCGTAGAACGTGCCGTCGACGGTGCCGTACTCCTTCCAGGACTCGCTGAAGAACTCGTCGACGTTCGCGGACGTCTGGTCGGGAGCCGGGACGATCTCGTCCGGGAAGTCCGTGACGATCGTCTTCAGCAGACCGGGCTGCGGGAGGTAGGCGATGTCAGGAGCGTTGCCCGCCTGGATCCGCACGAGGAGCTGCGCCTCGAACTCGCGCGACCCCTCGTAGTTGACGGTGACGCCGGTGCACTCCTCGAACGGGTCGTAGGACGCCTCCTGCGTCGCCTGCTCGGGCTCGACGATCGAGGTGTAGACGGAGACCTCCGTCCCCTCGAGGTCACCGAACTCCTCGTACACGCTGCAGTCGATCTCGGGCGTCGCGGCGTCGCCGCCACCGTCACCGCCGCCGTCCCCGCCGCCGTCACCTCCGCCGCCACATGCAGCGAGCACGAGCGCGAGGCTCGCGCCGCCGGCGGCGACCGCCAGCGTGCGGCGACGCGCCGCGCTGGTCCTCGTGGTCCTGGTCATGTCAGCCTCCACCTCGTCGTGGGTACGGACGCCGTCACCCCGGTCCGGTGAGAACCGGGCGCATCGCGACGTCGCGAGCGCGGGTGCGCTCTCGCCCTAGGCACTATGCAAGCGGTTGCATCGCGCCGCCGCAAGCACAGGGGAGGCGAGTTTGCGTAACGATTCCGTCACGTGCGGCGGGTGCGCGCTCTCTCGGCCCTTCTCCCCTGGCCACGCTCCCACGCGGGGACACGGGCGCGCGGCGAGGCGCGGTGCCGGACCTACGCGCCGGTGCCCGGCGGCGCCGTCGAGCCGCGGCGCACGAGCTCCGTCGGGTAGGTGATGCTCTCCGGCACCGGGGCGCCGTTGATCATCTCGAGCAGGAGGAGCGCCGCGTCGAACCCCTGCTGGTACGCGTCCTGGGCGACCGTCGTCAGGCCGACGAGCTCCCCGAGGTCGTGACCGTCCACCCCGACGACCGAGAGGTCCTCCGGGACCCGCAGCCCCAGGTCCCGTGCCGCGAGGATCGCTCCCATGGCCATCTCGTCCGACGCCGCGAAGACGGCGGTCACGTCCGGCCGGCGGCGCAGGAGCTCCGTCGTGGACCCGCGCCCTCCCGCGACGTCGAAGTCGCCGTTCACCTCGAGGTCGGGCTCGACGGCGACGCCCGCCTCCTCCAGCGCGCGCACGTAGCCCTGCGCGCGCTCGACGGGCGGCGACCACGACGACACGAGGTCGGGCACCCCGGTGACGTGGCCGATCACCCGGTGGCCCAGGTCGAGCAGGTGGCGCGTCGCGGCCCGGCCGGTCGCGACGTCGTCGAGCCGGACCGTGACCTGGTCCGCCGGCCCCGATCCGACGAACGCGAGCGGCCGGGCGAGCGCGACGAGCGAGCGCACCTCGTCGTCGTCGAGCGGCAGGCCGACGACGAGCGTGCCGTCCACGCGGTGGCGCAGGACGCTCGGGTCGACCCGCCGGCGGGACGACGTCCGGCGCACGTCGAACGTGTAGAGCAGGACGTCGTAGCCGAGGTCCCGCAGCGCGCGCTCGGCACCCTCGATGACGTTGGCGAAGAACCAGCGGTTGACCCACGGGGTCAGCACGCCGATGGTGCGGGTGCGTCCGGTGGCCAGCGACGACGCCGACGGCGTGGGCACGTACCCGAGCCGGGCCGCCTCCGCGAGCACCCGCAGGCGCGTCGCCTCCGACACGTTGGGCAGGCCCCGCAGGGCGCGGGACACGGTCGCCGTGGACACCCCGGCGGCCTGGGCGACGTCGTCGATACCTGCCACGACGGGTGATGCTGCCACGCCGGGACGCCGGGTGGCGAGGCGCCGTGCCGCATCGTGAGCAGATCGATGCAAGCGCTTGCGCCCCCGCCCGGCGTGCCCGCGCCTCGCCCGCCGCCGCACCGCGGCACAGTGACCGATATCGTGGGGAGGCCCGTCCCGCGGCACCGCTCGGCACCGCTCGAGCCGGCCGCGCCGCCGTCGGGCACCCCACCTGCGAACCGGAAGGACCACGATGATCGAGCTGAGGACCCCGCGGGAGATCGACCAGATGCGACCCGCGGGGCGGTTCGTCGCCGACGTCCTCACCACGGTGCGCGCCGCCACGAAGGTCGGGACGAACCTGCTCGAGCTCGACGAGGTCGCGCACCGGATGATCCGCGACCGCGGGGCCGAGTCCTGCTACATCGACTACCACCCGTCGTTCGGTGCGAGCCCCTTCGGCAAGGTGATCTGCACGTCCGTGAACGACGCCGTGCTGCACGGCCTGCCCCACGACTACGCGCTGCGCGACGGCGACCTGCTGAGCATCGACTTCGCCGCCTCCGTCGACGGGTGGGTCGCGGACTCGGCGCTGTCGTTCGTCGTCGGCACGCCGCGCGCGGGCGCGCTCGGCGAGGCGGACGCCCGGCTCATCCAGACGACCGAGCGCGCGCTCGAGGCGGGCATCGCCGCCGCGCAGCCGGGCAAGAAGGTCGGCGACATCTCCGCCGCCATCGCGGACGTCGCGCACGCCGCGGGCTACTCGGTCAACACCGACTTCGGCGGGCACGGCGTGGGCCGCACGATGCACGGCGAGCCCCACATCCCCAACGACGGCCGTCGCAAGCGCGGGTTCCCGCTCAAGCCGGGCCTCGTCATCGCGATCGAGCCCTGGTTCCTCGAGACCACGGACGAGATCTACACCGACCCCGACGGCTGGACCCTGCGCTCGGCCGACGGGTCGCGCGGCGCCCACAGCGAGCACACGGTCGCGATCACGCCCGACGGCCCGGTCGTCCTCACCGCCCGCGAGCCCCGCGACTGACCGCCCCCGCGAGGGATCGTCCCCGGCACCGCGAGGTAGAGCTGCAGGTCGCGACGTAGAACCCCGCGAGCTCTATCTCGCGCCCTGCGGTTCTACCTCGCGGTCAGGGCAGGAGGCTCTGGAGGACGCGCGCCGCGCCGTCGTCCTCGATGGGGGCGGTCACCTCGTCGGCCGCGGCCTGCACGACGGCGTCCGCGTGGCCCATCGCGACGCCGTGCGCCGCCCAGCGGAGCATCTCGACGTCGTTGCGCCCGTCGCCGACCGCGACGGTCCGGTGGGGCTGGACGTGCAGCGCGCGCCGCACGAGCTCGAGCCCGGTCGCCTTCGTGACGCCCAGCGGCGCGATGTCCATCCACGCCGTCCAGCCGACGGCGTACGTCACGTCGTCCAGGCCGAGGCGCTCGACGAGCTCGTGGAACTGCTCGCTCGTGGACCCCGGCGACCGGACGATGACGCGCGTGACCTCCCCCGACCACAGCTCGTCGAACTCGACGACGCGGTGCACGCCGTCGAGCTCGCCGTCGGGGAAGAGCTCGTTCATGCGGAACCCGACGCCCACGTCCTCGACGGCGTACCGCGCGTCGGGCAGGTGCTCGCGCAGGAGCCGCAGGGCCGGGCCCGGATCGAACGTCACGACGTCCTCCAGCACGTACCCCTCCGGCTCCTCGGGGTCGAGCCGCGCCGTCACCGCGCCGTTCGACGCGACGACCCAGCCGCGGTCGATCCCCAGGATCTCCGCGACGGGCGTCATCGCGATGAGCGAGCGCCCGGACGCGAGCACCACGTGGTGGCCCGCCGCGCGCAGGTCGGCGACGGCGTCGCGCACGTCCTCCGACAGCTCCTGGTCGTACGACATGAGGGTGCCGTCGATGTCGAGCGCCACGAGCATCGGCCCGGACGCGTCGTCCGGGACGAGGGAACCCGTCACGCCACCACCGGCTCGAGCACCTCGAGGCCCCCGAGGTACGGGCGCAGTCCCTCCGGCACGCGGACCGAGCCGTCGGCCTGCTGGTGGTTCTCGAGGATCGCGACGATCCAGCGCGTCGTGCCGAGCGTGCCGTTGAGCGTCGCGACGGTGCGCGTCTCGTTCTTGCCGTCGACCTCGACGCGCTCCCGCACGTTGAGGCGGCGTGCCTGGAACGTCGTGCAGTTCGAGGTCGACGTGAGCTCGAGGTAGCGCTGCTGCGTCGGAAGCCACGCCTCGCAGTCGAACTTGCGCGCGGCGCTCGACCCGAGGTCGCCCGCCGCGGTGTCGATGACGCGGTACGGCAGGTCGACGAGGCGCAGCATCTGCTCCTCCCAGCCGAGCAGGCGCTGGTGCTCCGCCTCGGCGTCGGCCGGGTCGCAGTAGGAGAACATCTCGACCTTGTGGAACTGGTGCACGCGGATGATGCCACGCACGTCCTTGCCGTGCGAGCCGGCCTCGCGGCGGTAGCACGCGCTCCAGCCGGCGTAGCGCAGCGGCCCGGCCGACAGGTCGACGATCTCGTTCGCGTGGTAGCCCGCGAGCGCCACCTCGCTCGTCCCGACGAGGTAGAGGTCGTCCTTCTCGAGGCGGTAGATCTCGTCCGCGTGGGCGCCGAGGAACCCGGTGCCCTGCATGACCTCGGGCCGCACGAGCGTCGGCGTGATGACGGGCGTGAACCCGGCCGCGACCGCCGTGTCCATCGCGGCGTTGAGCAGCGCGAGCTCGAGGCGCGCGCCCACGCCCGTGAGGTAGTAGAACCGCGCGCCCGACACCTTGGCGCCGCGCTCGGTGTCGATCGCGCGCAGGCCCTCGCCGAGGTCGAGGTGGTCGCGCGGTGTGAAGCCCTCCGCGGCGAAGTCGCGGATCGTGCCCTCCTCGCGCAGCACGACGTAGTCGTCCTCGCCGCCCGCCGGCGCGCCCGCGACGACGTTCGAGATGCGGTAGAGCAGCCCGCGCAGCTCCTCCGCCGCGGCGTCCGCGTCGGCCTGGCGCGCCTTGACGTCGGCCGCGAGCTGCTTGGTGCGCGCGAGCAGCTCCTGCTTCTCCTCCCCCTGCGCCTGGGCGACCTGCTTGCCGAGGGACTTCTGCTCGGCGCGCAAGCTCTCGAACTCGCTCAGCGCGGCGCGGTGGCGCGCGTCGGCGTCGAGTGCGGCGTCCACCAGCGCAGGGTCGTCACCACGGGTGACCTGGCTGGCACGGACGATGTCGGGGTTGTCGCGCAGGAGGCGGAGGTCGATCACGCCAGCAGCCTAACGAACTGCGCGCCGCCCGGTCGCAGTCCTTTCCCGCCCCGGCCCCGCTACGGTGTCGCCATGTCCTGGACGCTCTGGCTCGCGATCGCGGCGCTCGCCGTCGCGGTGGTGGCACTCGTCGTCGCGCTGGGCCTGCGCGCGCAGCAGACCCGGCAGCGCCGCGCGCACGGCGACGAGGCGCTTCCCGTCGAGGAGCCCGCGCTCGAGGACGACCCGCGCGAGCTCGTCGCGTTCGTCGCCAACCCGTCGAAGCCCGACGTCGCGGGGCTGGAGGCGGTCGTCCGCGCCTCGTTCGCCGACGCCGCGCTGCCGGAGCCGCTGTGGTTCGAGACGACGGTCGAGGACCCGGGCGTCGGGCAGACGCGCGCGGCGCTCGCGCAGGGCGCGGACGTCGTCGTCGCCGTGGGCGGGGACGGCACGGTCCGCGCGGTCGCCGAGGGCATGGTCGGCAGCAGCCGCACCATGGGCCTGGTCCCGGTGGGCACCGGCAACCTCCTCGCGCGCAACCTCGACCTGCCGGTGGGCGACGCGCGTGCCGCGCTGGCCGTCGTGATCGCGGGGTCCGACCGCCCGGTCGACGTCGGCTGGGTCAAGGTCCTGCGCTACGCCGACGTCACCCCCGCCGAGGGAGACGAGCCGGGGACGGCGCCGGACCCCGCCCGGGACACCGACAAGGAGCACATCTTCCTCGTCATAGCGGGCCTCGGGTTCGACGCCGCGATGGTCGCCGACACCGACGACGACCTCAAGGCGAAGGTGGGCTGGGTCGCCTACTTCGTCGCGGGCATCCGGCACCTGCACGGGCGCCGCATGCGCGCGCGCATCCAGCTCGACGACACGCCGCCCGTGGACGCGCGGCTGCGCTCGCTCCTCATCGGCAACTGCGGCCGCCTCCCCGGGGGCCTGACGCTCCTGCCCGACGCGGTGATCGACGACGGGATCCTCGACATCGCCGCGATCGACACGCGCGGCGGGGTCGTGGGCTGGGCGCAGCTGTTCGGGGAGGTGGTCATGCAGGGCCTCGGCGTGCGCAACGACCTGCCCGCCAAGATCGGACGCATCGACCACGCGCGCGCCCGGCGCGTCCGCGTGCGCGTGGAGGGCGGCGAGCAGGCCCAGGTCGACGGCGACGTGCTCGGCCTCGCCGTGGAGATCGAGGCGCGCGTCGACCCCGGCGCGCTCGTGGTCCGCACCGCCTGACGAGGACCGCGATCGCCGAACCCGGCGCTCGCTGTGGGCGCCCCGCGCGAGGGGCGTGGAGGGCGCGTGAGCGTCCCGCGCGGACGTGCGACGACGCCGTCCGGACGGCCGGGGGACGCGCCGGGCGCCCCCGTAGGCTGGTCCGGTGACGTTCCCGGCCGCCGCGCTCCCCCCTGCCCGCACGCTCCCCGCTCGTCGCTGGGGGCGCCGGGGCACCCGTGCGACGGCGCTGGCGACGGCCGTCGCGCTCACCCTGCTCACCGCGCTCGGGGCCGTCGCCGCGCCCTCCGCGGCCGCGGCGCCGTCGGGCACGACGGCGGGCACGACGGTCGCGGGCGGCTCTCCCGTCCCGACGCACGACCCGCGGCCGGTCGTGCTGGTCGCCGTGGCGGGGCTCTACTGGAGCGACGTCTCGCCCACCGCGACGCCCACGCTGTGGTCGATGATCCGGACCGGCTCGGTCGCGTCGCTCGGCGTCGGGCGGACGACGTGCGCGACGGACGCGTGGCTCACCCTGTCCGCCGGGCAGATGGTGACGTCCTCCCAGCCGGCAGCCGAGGAGCCGACGGCGACGCCGCCCGCCGACGCCGAGCCGCCCACCACCGGCTGCCCGCCGCTGCCCGCCCCCGCCACGACGGCGTCGGGGGCGACGACGCTCGAGGCGCAGCCCGCCGACGTCCCCGGGTGGGCGACGCTCACCGCGCCGTCCGAGGAGGAGGCGACCGCCCCGACGACGCACCACGCGCCCGGGACCGCGGCGGCCCGGCTCGCCGAGACCGGCGTGTGCACGACGGCGGTCGGCCCGGGCGCGGCCGTCATGCTCGCCGACGCGACCGGGCACGTCGAGCGGTACGCGTCCGCGCTCGCCGCGCTGCCCGAGGGCGGGCTCGACGCGTGCGACGTCACGGTGGTCGACCAGGGCGAGATCGTCGACTCCTCGTCCGGGCGGGGCCAGAGCCTCGACGCGCTCGACGAGGCGCTCTCCCGCGTCATGGACGAGGTCGACCGCGGGACGCGCGTGCTCGTGGCGGGCGTGCCCGCGGGGCCCGTCGGCGAGCCGGGGCTCCCGGTCGTCGTCGACTGGCGCAAGGGCGAGCCCACACGGCGCTGGCTGCACTCCCCGAGCACGCAGCAGGACGGCATCGTCCAGCTCGTCGACCTCACGGCGACGGTCGTCGAGCAGGCCGGCGGCAGCACCGAGGGGCTCGACGGCGCGCCCCTCTCGCTGGGCGAGGTCCGGCGCATGGACGTCGCGCGCACGGTCGAGAACCGCCAGTACCTCAACGTGCTGACGAGCACGATCCCCACGCTCTACCCCGTGCTCGTCGGGCTGCTCGTGGCGACCCTCGTGCTCGCGCTCGGCGGGACCCTGTGGGCGCGGCGGTCCGCCGCGCGCCGCGGCCTGCCGCCACGGCCCGGGCGCGCAGGGACCCGCGTCCTGTCCGCGGTGCTCATGGTCGCCGCCGCGGCCCCCGTCGCGGCCTCGCTCGCGAGCCTGTCACGGTGGTGGGTGTGGAGCGCGCCCGCTCCGGCGCTCACCCTCGCGCTCGCGGTGAGCGCCGTCGCCGTCGCGCTCGTGGCCTGGGTCGTGTCGCGCCTCCTCCCGCGCCGCCCGTGGGCGCTGCCGACGGCGCTCGCCGGCGTCACGTGGCTCGTCCTCACCGTGGACGGCGCGACGGGCACGACGCTCCAGCAGGCGTCCCTGCTCGGCACGTCCGCCGTCGCGGGCTTCACGCGCTTCTACGGCTTCAACAACGTGACGTTCGCGGTGTACGCGGTCGCGGGCCTCGTGCTCGCCGGCGGCCTGGCGTCCACGGCGCTGGTCCGGGGGCGACGCCGGCTGGCGGCCTGGCTCGTCGTCGCGGTCGGGGCGGTGACGGTCGTCGTCGACGGCTGGCCCGCGTTCGGCGCCGACTTCGGCGGCATCCTCGCGCTCGTGCCCGCGTTCGCCGTCCTCGCGCTGCTCGTCGGGCGGGTGCGGATCACGTGGCTGCGCGCGCTGGTCGTCGCGGGGGCCACCGTGGTCGTGGTCGCGGTCGTCGCCGTCGTCGACTGGCTCCTGCCGGGCGGCAGCTCCCACCTCGGCGGGTTCGTGCAGACCGTCGTCGACGGCGCCGCGCTCGAGGTGATCGGGCGCAAGGCCGTGGGCGCGTGGCAGACCGTCGCGCAACCGGCCGGTGCGGTCGCCGCGGTGCTCGTCGTGCTCGTGGCCGTCGCCGGGCTACGTCCCGAGCGCTTCCGCCTGCCCGAGGTCGCGCGCGCCTACGAGCGCTGGCCGCTGCTGCACGACCTCGTCGTCGCGCTCGTCGTCGTCGCGGGCGTCGGCTCCGTGCTCAACGACTCGGGCGTCATCATCGGCGTCATGGTCGTCGTCGTCGCGACGGCGATGGTCGTGCCCGGTTTCCTCGCCGACGCGGCGCCGAGGCGCGCGGCGGCCGCCGTCCCTGAGCCGGGGATCCGGCGCATGCCCACGATGCTGCTCACCGTGGGCGGCGGGCTCCTGCTCGTCGTCCTGCTCACGTCGACCGTGCTCGGCTCGACGGACCAGCGGCCCGCGTCGGCGGCGTCGCGGGCCGGCGGCGAGGCGTCGGTCACCCGGTCCGACGCCATCGCCACCGACCGCCCGCTCGTCGTCGTCGGGACGACGGGCGTGGCGTGGAGCGACGTCACGGCGGCCACCACGCCGACGCTGCACGCGCTGCTCACGGACGGCGCCGGCGCCGGCGGCGTCGCCCAGCCCACGGGCGCGGCGAGCCGGTGCACGGTGGGCGGGTGGCTCGCCCTCTCCGCCGGGCAGCTCGCCGACGTCGCGACCGAGCGCGCCCCGGACGGCTCGTGGGCGTGCCCGACGCCGCAGCCCGTCGCCACCCCGGACGGAGCCTCGGACGGCATCGCCGGCGGCGCCCGCATCGACGGGTGGGACGACCTCGTCGCGCTCCAGCGGGGTTCCGGGTACCAGGCGCGCCTGGGCGTCCTGGGCGACGCGCTCGGCGGCGACGGCTCCGCCGGCGGCACGGCGGCCGTGTGCGCGACCGCCGTGGGGCCCGGGGCGGCGCTCGCCCTCGCGGACTCCCAGGGGGAGGTGGCGCGCTACCGAGAGCTCGCGTCCGCGACGTCGCCAGGGAGCGACGCGTTCTCGTGCCCCGTCACCGTCGTCGACGCGGGCGACGCGACGGCACCGGCCGTCGACCCCGACCTCCCGGCCGAGGAGCGCGCCGCGCTAAGGGCTTCCCTGCGGGCGGACCGGCTCGCGGCCGTGGACGCCACCGTCGGCGCGGTGCTCGACGCCGCCCCGACGGGGACGACCGTGCTCGTCGTCGACGTCGCCGGGACGCCCGGCACCCGGCCGGCGCTCGGCGCGACGCTCGTGCGGCCGTCGTTCGACGGACCCGAGCAGGCGCGCTACCTGACCAGCGCCGCGACGCGGACGGACGGCGTCGCGCGCGTCCTCGACGTCCCGGCGACCGTGCTCGACGCCGCGGGCACCACGATCCCCGCCCGCATCCAGGACACGCCGCTCGCCTGGGGCTCGCCGCGGCCCCCGGACGCGACCTCGACCGCGGACGCCCTCGCCGACCTCACGACGCTCGACCACGTGCGCCGCGCGGTCTACACCGCGTTCGTCGACGTGCCGCTCTACGCAGGCCTCGTGATCGCCGGGCTCTGCCTGCTGCTCGCGCCGCGGGCCGCGCGCGCGGCCGGCGACCGCGCCCGGGTCCGCTGGGCCCGCGCCGCGCACGTCGCCCGGGGCGCCGCGCTCGTCGTGGCAGCCGTCCCGACCGCGGCCTTCCTCGTGTCGCTCACGGGCTGGTGGCGGTTCGGGAACCAGATGCTCGCGATCGTCGTGTCGACGGTGCTCGCGACGGCGGCGGTCGCGGGCCTGGGGGCGCTCGCCCCGCGCCGCCCGGTGTGGCTCGGGCCGGGGATCGTCGCGGGCATCACGTTCGCCGTGCTCACGCTCGACGCGCTCGTCGGGACGCCGCTCAACCGCGCCAGCCCGCTCGGCTCCGCGCCGACGTTCGGCGCGCGGTTCTACGGGTTCGGCAACCCGACGTTCTCCGTGTACGCGGTCGCAGCGCTCGTGCTCGCCGCGGCGCTCGCCCAGTGGCTCGTCGCCCGCGGGCACCGGTACGTCGCCGCGACGGTCGTGGGCGTCATCGGCGTCGTGACGATGGTCGTGGACGTGTGGCCGACGCTCGGCGCCGACCTCGGTGGCGGGCTCGTGGTGGTCCCGGCGTTCGCGGTCCTGGGGCTCGCCGCCTCGGGGGCGCGCGTCACGTGGCGGCGCTTCCTGCTCGTCGCGGCAGCGGGCGTCGGGCTCGTCGCCGCCGTCGGCGTGCTCGACTGGCTGCGCCCGGCCGACGAGCGCTCGCACCTCGGCCGGTTCGTCGGCGAGGTCGTGGACGGCTCTGCCTGGGAGACGCTGCTGCGCAAGGCGGGCTACGCGGCCCGCTCCGTGCTGGGCGGCGTGCCCGTGTGGCTGACGATCCTGGTCCTCGTCGCGGCGGCGCTGGTGCTGTTCTGGCCGCGGCGGTTCACGCCGGCGTGGTTCGCCCGCACCGAGGCCGCGTGGCCGCTCGTGCGCCCGACCGTGCTCGCCCTGTGGATCGTGTGCGTCGCCGGGTCGCTGGTCAACGACTTCGGCGTGCGCATCGCGCTCGTCGCGCTCATCCCGGCGGTCCCGCTGCTCACCGTCGCGGCGCTGCACGCCGTCGGCGACGGCACCGGTACCGACGACGAGCCGGATGCGCGGGAGGACACCCCGAGCGCCGCGCCGGACGCGGCGGGGACGGCGTCGGAGGGCACCGCCTCGCGGGTGGGGAGCGCGACGCCCTGAGCCTGGCTACGCGAGGACGAGCTCGGTGCCGCCCAGCGCGAGGTCGGCCATCGCGACGCTCTGTACGGCCGGGTCCTCGTAGGTGTTCCAGTAGTAGGTCGACGTGCGCGAGGAGAAGAGTCCCGTGTAGACGGTGATCTCGGACTCGCCCGACGCCATCACGGCGCTCCCCTCGACCATCGCGACCTGCTGCAGCGTGTGGAAGGCGCGACTGACGTTCTGCTCCTCGCTCTCCTGGGTCGGGTAGTGGGCGTTGACGTAGGCGGCGCGGACGAACCGCGACGGCGAGTAGTAGTCCCCCGGGATGCCGCGCATGTGCGAGCCCGAGCCGAACGGGGTGAGGACCGCCCCGCCCAGCTCCGTGTCCCCGGGGAAGTCGGGCGAGACGTTGAGATAGTTGCGCAGGTTCTCGTGGTGCCACCCGAACCCGGGCTGGTTGGTGAGCACGTCGACGTCGTCGTGGAACACGTGCATGCCGTCCGCCGTGTGCTCCACGACGACGGCGCGCGTCGCGTCGGCGACGATCCAGTGGAGCATCGAGCTCGGGTAGGTCTCGTTGATCGGCCGGTCGACGACCACGACGTCCTGGAGCGCGGCCTCCACCTCGTCCACCGTCGCGAACTGCGAGCACACCCACAGCGGGAGCTCGTAGGCGGCGACGTTGACCGCGCCGTCGACCGGGCCGGGCGCGTAGGCCGCGTACCCCGGGAAGTTGAGCCCCGCGACGGCGAGGCCCGCGTCGTTGCCGCAGTCGAAGTAGAGCGGCGTCCCCTCCGCCACGATGCCCATGCCGAGCGTCGCGTGGCGGATGCCGGGCACCGCGCCGAACGGCGACCTCGGCGCGTACCCGGTGGGCGTCAGCACCACCCGCTGCCCGTACCCGCTCGTCCAGTCGAGGTTCCGCGCGAGGTAGACGCTCCCCCGGCCGTCCGAGAACCTGATCCCCGTGCACATGGCGATGCCCCCGTCGTCGTCGGTCCGGCCTCGCGCGGACGCGGGCCACCGGGCACGGCACGGTGCCCGTCCACCCAGGGTAGGATCCCCGGGAGACGTTCGCCACCCGCGGGACGTCAGTGCTGGTCGGCGGCCCGCACCCGGTCGACCGCGGAGCGCATCTTGCGCGCGTTCACGGCCAGGAGCACGTCGCGGTACTGCGCGGCCCGGTGGAGCTGGCCCTTGAGGTCGTTGGACGAGGCGCGGTGCCGCAGGTCGCACGGCACCTCGACGGCGACGTACCCCTTGCGGAGCAGGTCGATCGTCATGCCGGTCTCCACGCCCCAGCCGCGCGCGAGCGGGGTCGCGGCCTCGAACGCCTCGCGCGTGAGGCAGCGCATGCCCGAGAGCGGCTGCGTCGGGGTCCACCCCGTGAGCGACTGGATCGCGCGGCGCGCGGCCCCGACGACAATCCCCCGGCCGCCGGCGCCCGGCTGCGGGGGCAGCAGCGCGATGGCGAGGTCCGCGTACCCGTCGAGCACGGGCGCGACGAGCGGCGCGGTGTTCACGGCGGTCTCGCCGAGGTCGCCGTCGATGAAGAGCAGGAGGCGCGGGGGACGGTCGGCGGCGTCGCGCATCGCGACGACGGCCGCGCCGGTCTCCATGGCGGCGGCCTTGCCGCGGTTGTGCGAGTGGCGCACGACGACGGCGCCCGCCTCGCGCGCGACGTGCTGGGTGTCGTCCTCGCTCCCGTCGTCCACGACGAGCACGAGGTCGACGTGCGGGATCGCCTTGGCCGCGCGGACCGTCGCGGCGATGCGCCGCGACTCGTCCTTCGCCGGGATGATCACGGCGACGCGCTGCCGCACCGCACGGCCGGTCCGGCCGTCGCCGACCGTCGGCCGCGGCGTGCGTGCCCGCGTGCCGGACGCCGAGAGGTACGTCGGCGGCGTGCTCGCCGCGCCCGTGAGGGCACCCGTAGGAGCACCTCGAGAAGCACTGCCCGTGTTGTTCCCCGACTCAGTCGACCGATGGTCCGCGTTCACGCCGTCCAGCCTAGTAGTGCAAAGAGTTGGCCGCAGAAGTGTCGTCGTTCCACCAGCAGATCCGCTCGGGATCTTCGCAGGACGACCGGGCTGCGTTCCCAGGTCCCCCGGATCCTACTCGACGCGACAGCCCGCCGACAGGGGCGTCGGCGGGCTGCTCGTCGGGCCGCGGGTCGGGCCGCTGGCCGGCTTCCGTCAGCGTCAGCGCAGGGTCACCTGGCGCGACACGATCCCCGCGCGCGCCCGGCGCTCGTTCGCGTCGAGCGGCTCGGTGACGGCGAGCGCCTCGGTGAGGAGCGCGTCGAGCTCCGCGACCGGGGCCTCGAGCTCGTCGGCCTCCGTCCCGCTCGGCAGCTCCCACACCGGGACGAGCACACCGCTCGACCGGAACGCGCCGACGAACTTGCCGCCGGCGAGGCCCGACTCACGCCGCGCGTGCAGGCGCGAGATCGCGTCGATGAGCGCGTCCTCCGGCTCCGGGCGTGCCCAGCGCAGGAACTCGCGCGACATGCGGCACCAGTACGCCGACGCGACGGCGTCGAGCTTGACGGTGGGCACCATGGACTCCGCCGCCTGGTCGAGCGACGCGCGCAGGTCCGGCGTGACCTCCTCGGCCGGGTCGAGCCAGAACGCGAAGTCGTCGTGGACGGTGACGTCGAACGGGACGGAGGGGTCGAGGACGTCCTGCAGGCGCGGGCCGGCGTCGGGCAGCGCGCTCATCTCGATGGACGTGCCGGGCTCGGCGTCGATCGCCTCCAGCAGCGCCGCGGCGAGGTCGCGGCTCGTGTCGCCCGAGCCCGCGAGCGTCTGGACCGCGAGGAGGATCGCGCCGTCCTGGCGGTGCAGCGCGGCCCATCCCGCGGGCAGGACGGTGACGACGGTGACGTCGCGCGCCCCGTGCTCCGCGGTCGTGCGGGCGGTCGCGGTGGCCGAGGGCACGACCTCGCGCATCGCGACCCAGTCGGTCTCGCCGGGGAGCCCCTCGAACGGGCGCAGCACGAAGTCGGGCGTGGAGTTCTTGGCCATGCGCGGCAGTCTACTGGCGCGCCGCCGGGCGGGTGCGGGGCCGCAGGCGGACGTCGGGCAGCGCGGGTGCGGGGAGCGGGCCGCCGTCGTACCCGACGACCTCGCCGTAGCGCCCGTCGCGCGCGCCCTCGGCGTAGCGCGTGCCGCCGTGGTTCGGCCCCTCCCCGCCGGTGACCACCAGCTGCGCCTGCCAGTCCGCGCGGGCGCGCGCGACGTCGTCGTGCGACCGGCCGACGAAGTTCCACCACATGACGATGTCCTCGCCGAACGGCTCGCCGCCCACGAGCACGACCCGCGCGGGGCCGTCCGGCCCGGCCTCGACGGTGAGCGTCGCACGGCCCGGGGCGACGTACCCGAGCGACGACGGCGGGACCTCCTCCCCCTCCAGGTGCACCGTCCCGTCGTCCACGAGCAGGCCGTGCTCGAACCCCGGGTCGACGTCCAGCGTCACGCGCGCCCCGGCCGCCAGGTCGACCTGCGCCCCGACGAGCGGCGAGTACGTCGTCGCGGGCGAGCGCAGCTCGGCGTCCGCGACGCGCAGGCTCCCGAGGAAGACCTGGACCCGGGCACCGGCGACGTCCGCGACCGGCAGGTCGGCGTGGTGCTCGAACGCCGGCGGCTCGTCGAGCCGGTCGCCCGGGAGCGCGACCCAGAGCTGGACCCCGTGCAGGACCGGCGGGCGGACGCCGCGCGGCGACTCCTCCGAGTGGGAGATGCCGCGGCCCGCGGTCATGAGGTTGAGCTCGCCGGGCCGGACCGTCTGGAGCGAGCCGACCGCGTCCCGGTGCAGGATCTCCCCCGCGAACAGCCACGTGACGGTCTGCAGGCCGGTGTGCGGGTGCGGCGGGACCTGCATGCCGTCGGTGCCGTCGCCGATCGCGGGCAGCGGGTCCGGCCCGTAGTGGTCGAGGAAGCACCACGCCCCCACGAGCGAGCGTGCGCGCTGCGGGATCGTGCGGCGCACCCGCATCGCGCGCGTGCCCCCGAGCGGGACGTCGCGGTGCTCGAGGATCTCCACCGCGGGCATCGCGCCGACACCCGCGCCGCCAGGGGTGCCCGCGGAGCAGACGCGCTCCTCGGGCCGGGTCTCGAGGTTGCTCATGGCACGAGCGTAGGCGCGGCGGACGGACCCGGCCCACCGGTCCGCGGACGGGTCTTCGCGTCACGGCACGCCGGCGGGAGAATGGCAACGAGGCCCCTCGGAGCAGGATTCCGAGGGGCCTCGCCGTGTCCGCGCGACCCCGGGGCGGTCGGGCCGGTGGCCCGTCGGGGCGCCGCTCGCGACGTGGCGGCCCGGCGCCCGCGCGCCCGGCCCGGATGCCCCGGGCAGGCGTGCTGACGCCGATCGCGGTCGGCCTTCCGGGTCCGGTCGGAACCTGCGCCGTCGCGCGCAGCCCCGCAGCAGGGGGTCGCGGGTCGTCCACCGTTCTCCGGTCAGCCGTGCCCTGGCGTTCGCGCCGGGCCGTCGTGCGCTCCTGGGCGGGGCCGTCAGACCCCTGCGTGCGGAACACCGTCGTCCGTCTGCGCCCGTCCGGGCCGTTAGCACGTTTGTAGTCCTCACCCGGAGGGCCTGCAAGAGTTCCCACCGATGTCATTTGGCCGGTCGCGAAGGCCACAGGTTCGTCCACAGGCGGCCCCGCGCGATTCCCACGGGACCCACAACCCTGTGGACGAAATCTGTGGACAGTTCGCGCGCGCGACACGCCCGGCTCGACCACGTCCCGCGCCCCGTGCGCACGCCGTCGCTCAGACCCAGGACTGCGTCGTCGGCGTCGCCGCCGGCGTGAGCCGCTCGTCGAGGTCGAGGTCCCGCACGACGAAGCCGCCGTCGTCGACGAGCGTCCCCGCGAGGCGCCCCTGGAGCATCGCCGCGAGCCGTGCGACGAGCACCCGTGCCCGCGAGCGCGCGATGACGTGCAGCCCCGACGGGCGCTCGACCTCGAGCTCGTACGGGTCCTGCGGGACCCACGAGACGCGGTACGCGTGCGGGCCGTGCTCGCGCCAGTCGAGCGCGCCGAGCGCGAGCGGCACCTGCGGCACGCGCTGCGCGGCCAGCCGGACCGCGCCGTCGTACGGGGTCTCGCCCGACAGCACGTACTCCGCGAGGCCGTCCGGGCGCGGGTGGACCGCCACGACGCGCGCGCTCGGGACCGTCGTCCGCAGGACGCCGAGCGCGTCGTCGGGCCCGAGGACCTGGGCGCTGTAGAGCGTGAGGTCGACCCCCGAGGCGGGGTCGGGCGTGAGCACCGTCCGGCCGTCCGCCACGACGGCGCCCCCGACGCGCCGGGCCGCCGCGACCGCCCAGCCCAGCACCTGGAGCTCGACGCCCTGCGGCAGCCCGGTCGCGAAGGCGCGCGCGAGCCCGTCGCGGTCCTCGGCGAGCGGGACCGGGGCGCCGCGCGGGGCCGGGTCGTCGACGTGCAGCGCGAAGACCTCGGCGCCCCCGCCCGCGAGGTCGAGCGCCTGCGCCTGCGGCGGCGTCAGCGGGAACGGCCCGACGGCGCGCGCACCCTCGGCGAGCCGGAGCTCGCCCGGCGCGACCACGCCGTCGGGCACCACGCCCCGGAACCGCGCGCCCACCATGGGGCGGGTCGCTCCTCCGCCGCCGGGTGGCGTCGTCCACGCCGCGTCGGCGAACCAGGCGCGCGCGAGGGTGTCCACGGGCGTGCGTGCCGCACCGCGGGAACGAGGCACCGCGAGAAGGTGCGCTCCCGCGTGCGCGTCCGGCACGAGGCCGGCGACGGTGGCGTCCATGACCGGACCGTAGGGCGTCCGGAATGCCGGGATGTTACGCCCGTGTCACGGCCGTGCGTCTCCTGCCGCTGCGGGGCCGGGTGCCCGCCGTCCGGTCAGGCGCCGACGTCGTGCAGGTGGTGGACGACGTCGTGCACGAAGTACTGGCCCAGGGTGCGCACGGTGAACACGGACCCGTTCGACCGCCGCCCGGGGCGCTCCCACTGGTCGGGGACCAGCGCGTCGAAGCGGCCCGCGACCCGGTCGCCCGCGATCGCGAGCTCGCGCGCGACGACCGCCGGGTCCTGGTGCGCGTAGTCCTCCTCGACCGCCGTCGCGTCCTGGTCCCAGTTCGCGAACCGCGGGTCGTCGCCCTCGACCATCGACTGGACGCGCACGTCGAACACCGAGAAGACGTCGCGGACGTGCGCGGCGTACTCCAGCGCGGACCAGGTCGTGGCGTCGGGGCGGACGCGCACGTCCTCGCGGCCCAGCGCGCCGACGTAGCGCGGGATCGCGTCGCGCACCGCGGCCCCCACGCGGTCGGGCGTCACCTCGGCCGCCACGAACCCGCACTCCGGGCACGGCCGCTCCATGACCCACGTCCAGTCCTTGGTGTCCGCGGGGACGGGCGGGAAGTCCGGGTCCGGGGCGGTGGCGGGGACGCCGTCGGGCGCCGCGGTCGTGTCCATGGCGGCAGTGTGCCAGACGGCGGGGCGCAGCCGTGAGGCCCGGCTGCGGCCCGGCTGCGGTCCGGCTGCGGCCCGGGGGAGCCGATTAGCGTTCTGACACGACCTCCCTATGATGTCAGCATGCCCAAGATCATCGGAGGGTCCCTCCACGAGCACCGCGCCCAGACCCGGCAGAAGCTCTTCGCGGCGCTCTCGACCCTCATGATGGACCGCGGCTTCGACGCCATCTCGCTCGCCGACATCGCCGCCGCCGCGGGCGTCGGCCGCACCGCGGTGTACAACCACTTCCCCGACAAGGAGGCCCTGCTCCTCGGGTTCATCACCCACGAGACGGAGCAGTACGTCGGGACGCTCGAGCGGGCGCTGGAGGACGTGGACGACCCGGTCGAGCAGCTCCGCACCTACATCCGCCAGCAGGCGCAGCTCAAGCGCATCTTCCACCTGGCCCCCGGCCCGGACCTGCGCACCGTGCTGTCGCGCACGACGCGCCAGCGGCTGCGCGAGCACGCCGAGCTCGTCGAGGCGATCCTGCGCCGGATCGTCGCGTCCGGCATCGAGGTCGGCGAGTTCCCCGCGCAGGACATCGACACCACCGTGCAGCTCGTCAACGCGTGCCTGTCCGGCCGGCTCGTCCCCGACGACCCGGCCGCGCGCGAGCAGGCGATCGAGGCGACCGAGGCCTTCGTGCTGCGCGCCGTCGGGGCCGACGCGTCGTCGCCCGCGCTCGCGCGCTGACCCGGCCGACCCGCTACGCCCGCCCTTCTCCCCCGAGCAGAAGCGCCCGGACAGAGGTGATTGCCGCGGCAACGGTCGCCTAGCCTCGGGAGGTGCCGACCCTCCGCCGCCGCAGGCTCCCCGACGCCCCCGCCCGGGTGCGCGCCGGGCTCGGCGCGCCGTTCCGCAACGTCTTCACCGCGAACCTCAGCTCCAGCCTGGGCGACGGCATCGCGCGCGTCGCGTCGCCGCTGCTCGCCGCCCGGCTCACCGACGACCCGTTCCTCGTCTCCGGGATCGCCGCCGTCTCGCTCCTGCCCTGGCTGTTCTTCGCGATCCCCGCCGGGGTCCTCCTCGACCGCGTCGACCGCCGGCACGCGCTCGCGCTCGCGAACGGCGCCCGCACGCTGCTCGCCCTCGGGCTCGTCGCCCTCGCCGCGACGGGCACGCTGACGATCTGGTGGCTGTACGCCGTCGTGTTCCTCTACGGCGCCCTGGAGACCGTGTACGACGGCGCGATCCGCGCGGTGCTGCCCTCGATCGTGCGGCCCGCCGACCTCCCGCGCGCGAACTCGCGCATCGAGGCGGGCGAGATCACCGTCCAGAACTTCCTCTCGGCGCCGCTCACGTCGGCGCTCTTCGCGGTCGCCGTCGTCGTGCCGCTCGGGACCGGTGCGGCCGCCTACGCCGTCGCCGGGGCGCTCGCGCTGTTCCTGCCCGCCGTCGCCGCGGGCGAGCACCGGACCGTGGCCGTCGAGGGAGCGGAGCCCGCGCCCCCCTGGTTCCGCCAGCTCGGGGACGGGTTCCGCTACCTGTGGGCGCACCCGACCCTGCGCCCGCTGTGGCTGCTCTCGATCGTCGTCGGGCTCTGCTTCTCCGCCGCGACCGCGACGATCGTGCTCTACGTCCTCGACGTGCTGGGCGTCCCGGAGGCCTGGTACGGCACGTTCCTGCTCGTCGGGGCGGCCGGGTCGCTCCTCGCGGCGGCCGTGGCGAACCCTGCCAAGGAGCGCTTCGGGACCGGCCCGACGATGGCCGTGGCGAACCTCGTCTCGACGGTCGTCCTCGTGCTCCTCGGGCTCGCCCCGCTCCTCCCGGACGCCGGCGCCGCGGTGGTCGCCGGCGCCGTCCTGTTCGCGGTGAGCTCCGGGGCGGTCACGGTGTGGAACGTCCTCGTCATGTCGCTGCGCCAGGCGATGATCCCCGGCCGCCTGCTCGGCCGGGTGCACGGCACGTGGCGGACGCTCCTGTGGGGCGTCATGCCGCTCGGGGCGTTCCTCGGCGGGCTCCTGGCCCGCGCGGACCTGGCGACGCCGCTCGTCGTCGGCGGCGGGCTGGGCACGCTGGTCGCGCTGCTGGGCTTCCGGTTCCTCGCCGGGCTCCCAGACCCGGAGGACGTGGACCAGATCTCGGACAGAGGATAGGCAAGCCTCACCTGGGTGGGTTACAGTTCCTGACGCATCGTCATGACATCGCGTCAGGACGAGCACCCCGACCCGACGCTACCCGCAGGAGCCACCCGTGACTGCTCTCACCCAGGACCTCGACCGCACCGACGAGTCCGTGCCGCTGTCCCAGCGCCTGCGCGAGGGCACGCGGCCCGAGCACGAGCAGGCCGAGAGCTCCGGGTTCGTCGAGCGCCTCATGTCCGGGCAGCTCGACGTCGCCGCGTACGCCGACCTCGCCGCGCAGCAGTGGGCCATCTACGGCGCGCTCGAGGACGCGAGCGCCGCGATGCGCGCCGACGCCCAGGGCGAGTCCCTCGTCTTCGACGAGCTCACGCGCACCCCCGAGATCGAGAAGGACCTCACGTTCCTCGTCGGCGCCGACTGGGCCGAGCGCATCACCATCCACCCCGCGACCGAGCGCTACGTCGCGCGCCTGCGCACGGTCGGTGCGTCGCTGCCCGCCTACGCCGCGCACGCGTACACCCGCTACCTCGGCGACCTCTCCGGCGGGCAGATCATCAAGCGCATGCTCGAGCGCCACTACGGCCTCTCGGGCGACGGCCTCGCGTTCTACACGTTCGTCGAGATCCCCAAGTCCAAGCCGTTCAAGGACGTCTACCGCGAGCGCCTCGACGGCCTCGTCCTCACGCCCGAGCAGCTCGACGAGACCGTCGCCGAGGCCAAGCACGCCTTCCGCCTCAACAGCGACCTCTTCGCCGACCTGGGCGCCGCCCACCCCTGACCTCGAGATAGAGCCCCGGTCGGCCGGGGCTGTGCCTCGGCGGACCACGACCCTTCCTCGAGGGAGTCGGGTTCTTCCTCGGTCGAGTGGGTTCGGTTCGCGCCGTTCGCGTGAGGCGCGTTACTCGCGAGGCGGTCGAGGCCGCCTCCAAGTCAGGTTAGGCTCGTCTTACCTGGGGCGGGCGACGGCCTCGCCGGGTCGCGCCCTCCCGCGCACCGCTCCCTGGAGACTCCCCATGCCTCACGCTGCCCGCTCCGCGCTGCACCTCGGCTCGACGACGAGCCGCTCGACGTCACCCTCGGGGCCGTCGGGCACCGCGCGCGGTCGGGCGCGACGGACGGTGACGGCGCTGGTCGGGGCGGGGGCCGTCGTCGCGCTGGGGCTCGTCGCCGCGTGCGCGCCGCTCCCCTACGAGCCGCCCGCGACGCCGTCGGCGGGGGAGAGCCAGGACGCCGCGCCCGTCGAGGCGGCGCCCGCGGAGACCGCCGACCAGACGGGCGTGCCGACCTGCACGACGCTCGGGGAGTCGCGCGCCGCGGGCGGCGGCTCCGACGTCGACCCGGCGTCGTTCCCCACCGGGCCCACGAGCGCGACGTTCGCCGACGACGCGATCCACCCGATCGCGGACGCACCGGCCCCGCAGCTCCCCGTCACGGTCGAGTCGGTCGACGGCCGGACGGTCGAGATCACCGACGTGAGCCACATCATCCCCGTCGACCTGTACGGGACGCTGGGCGAGATCGTCTACAGCCTGGGGCTGGGCGCCAACGTCGTCGGGCGCGACCTGCCGACCGGCTTCCCCGAGGCGGCGGACGTCCCCGTGGTCACGGGCGCGGGGCACGCGCTCGACGTCGAGGCGATCCTCGGGCTCGACCCGTCCGTGATCCTCACCGACGCGACGATCCTCACCGACGACGTGCGCGGGCAGCTCGAGAGCTCGGGCATCCCCGTCGTCTACTTCGACGAGGCGCGCACGCTGGACGGCGTCGACGACCGGATCCGCGCCGTCGCGACCGCGCTCGGCGTGCCCGCGCAGGGCGAGGCGCTCGTCGAGCGCACGGACCGGCAGATCTGCGCGGCGCTCGGCGCGGTCCCGCGGGACACGGGGAACCCCCGCGTCGCGTTCCTCTACCTGCGCGGGTCGAACATCAAGATGCTGTTCGGGCCCGGCTCGGGCGCCGACGACCTGATCCAGGAGGTCGGCGGCGAGGACGCCGGGACGGCGATCGGCCTGACGCAGCAGTACGCGCCGGTCACGAGCGAGGCGATCATCAGCGCCGCGCCCGACGCGTACCTCGTCATGACCGACGGGCTCGAGTCGATGGGCGGCCTCGACGCCATGATGGCGATCCCGGGCCTCGCGCAGACGCCCGCGGGCGAGGCGCGCCGCGTCGTCGACATGGACGGCTCGCGCCTCCTCACGTTCGGCCCCCGCACCGGGTCCACGATCGCGTCGCTCGTCGAGGCCTTCTACGGGGTGCCCGCGCCGGAGCTCCCGGCCTCGTGAGCACGCCCCTCACCCGTTCCCTCGGCACGCCCGAGGACGCGCCTGTACCCGAGGACGCCACCGCGCCCGACGACGCCCCCCGCTCGGGCGACCGGCCCGCCCGGGTGGGCCCCGCCGTCGGGCAGCAGCGCCGCCGGGCCGCGCGCTGGCTCATGGTCGGCCTGGGCGTCGCGCTCGCGGTGCTCACGGTCGTGTCCGGGATGACGGGTCAGGTGCCCGTATCCCCCGCGGAGGTGCTGGGCTCGCTCGCGCACCACGTCGGGCTCGACTGGGGCCCGATGCCGTCGCACCCGCAGGGCGAGAACGCACTGTGGGTCGTGCGGTTCCCGCGCGTCGTGATGGCGATCGTCGTGGGTGCCGCGCTCGCGTGCTCGGGCGCGCTCATGCAGGGCGTGTTCGGCAACCCGCTCGCCGAGCCGGGCGTCATCGGCGTGTCGTCCGGCGCGGCCGTGGGCGCGTGCGCGGTCATCGTCACCGCGGGCGCGCTCGTGCCCGGCACGTGGGTCGCCGGGGCGGCGTTCCTCGGCGGACTGGTCACGACGTTCGTCGTCTACGCGCTCGCGCGCGCCGGGGGCAGGACCGAGGTCGTGACGCTCGTGCTCACGGGCATCGCGGTCAACGCGTTCGCGGGCGGGATGCTCGCGTTCTTCACGTTCGTCGCCGACCCGGCCGCGCGCGAGCAGATCGTCTTCTGGCAGCTCGGGTCGCTCGGCGGCGCGACGTGGCAGTCCGTCGCGGTCGTGCTGCCGATCGCCGCCGTCGGCGTCACGGGCGCGATGCTCGTGCGCCGCAAGATGGACCTGCTCGCGCTCGGCGAGCGCGCCGCGCAGCACCTCGGGGTCGACGTCGAGCGGCTGCGGCAGATCGTCATCGTGCTCGTCGCGCTGCTCGTCTCCGCGGGCGTCGCGTTCACGGGAATCATCGCGTTCGTCGGGCTCGTCGTGCCGCACCTCGTGCGCATGGTGTGCGGGCCGAGCCACCGCACGCTCGTCCCCGCCTCCGTGGTGGGCGGCGCCGTCGTGCTGCTCGCCGCGGACCTCCTCGCGCGCAGCGCCGTCGCGAACGTCGAGCTGCCGCTCGGCATGATCACGTCGCTCGTCGGCGGTCCGTTCTTCTTCTACCTGCTGCGCCGCACGCGCTCGCGCCAGGGAGGCTGGGCATGAGCGACCTGCGCCACGAGGGCTCCTCGTTCCTCGGCTCGCTCCGCACCGCCGTCACCGGTGCCCGACGACGGTCCCGCCTCCCCGCGCCCGTCGCGCCCGGCGACGTGGTCACCGCCGCGCACGGCGTGTCCCTCACCCTGGGCGAGGCGCCGATCCTGCGCGACGTCTCGGTCGACGTGCGCGCGGGCGAGGTCCGCGCGCTGCTCGGCCCCAACGGGGCTGGGAAGTCGTCCCTGCTCGCCGTGCTCACGGGCGATCTGGTCCCCGAGGCCGGCGACGTCGTCGTCGACGGCCGACCGCTGCGCGCGTGGACGCCCACCGAGCTCGCCCTGCGCCGGTCGGTCATGCTCCAGCAGGTCTCGCTGAGCTTCCCGTTCACCGCCGTGGACGTCGTGCGCATGGGCCGCTCGCCCTGGCGCGGCACCCCGTTCGAGGACGAGGACGACGCCGCGGTCGCCGAGGCCCTCGCCGCGACCGACGTCGAGCACCTCGCCGACCGGCACTTCACGTCGCTGTCCGGCGGGGAGAAGGCCCGCGTCGCGCTGTCCCGCGTGCTCGCGCAGCGCACGACGCTCCTCATGCTCGACGAGCCGACCGCCGCGCTCGACCTCAAGCACCAAGAGCTCGTGCTCCAGCTCGCCCAGGCGCACGCCGCCGCGGGCGGGGCGGTGGTCGTCGTCGTGCACGACCTCTCCCTCGCCGCCGCCTACGCCGACCAGGTCACCGTCCTCGCGGGCGGCCGCGTCGTCGCCGACGGCGGTCCGCGCGACGTCCTCACCGCCGAGCTGCTGAGCGGCGTCTACGACTACCCCGTCGAGGTCGTCGACCATCCCGGTGGCGGCGCACCGATCGTCCTGCCGCGCCGCTGAAGCCCGACCGTCACCGCTCGCTCCTCGTCGCCACGAATCCTCGTCGACGCTCCCTCACCGTCTCGCCGCCCGATCCGCTGTCGTTACCGGCGCCTTCGCCGCGGCCGGGCCCACTCCGGGACGGTGAGCTGGGCTGGACGCGAGGGCGCAGGCTTGCGCGACACGTACGTCGCGAGACGGTCGAGCGCGAGCGCTCCGCCGGCGACGAGTCCGACGATCGCTCCGTGGTCTCGGCGGAGCGCACCGATCGCGTGGGCCAGCCGGTCCGCCTCCAACGGGTTCAACGGCTCGTCGCTCTGAAAGTCCTCCGGCTGGACCAGTGTCGCCATGACCACGAAGTCCTCGAGGTGCCGCCGCTTGTCGCCTGGGATCAGGAGGGCGGATGCCTTGCCGATCAGGGAACCGACGATGGAGGGTCGGTTGATGGCGGCCGACCGCTCACCGATGGTGACGGTGACCTTCTGGCTGCGGTTGATCTGCTTCTGAGCGCCCGGAGTCTCGAGGCCCGGCGCGCCGTGGATGTCCGGTCGTCCCGCCGCGACCGGGCCCAGGTAGCGCGGGATGAGCACATCGACGATCGCCTCGCCTCGCCGCCACCGATGGTTGGTCCCGTTGACGGACATGGCGAGATCGGTGACGAACCCGACTTCGGACAGGACGCGCGTGACGGACATGAGCGCGTCCGGATGTTCCCGCACGTCCAGGACCGCGTCGACGTCGCTCGTGGAGCGAACGGGCGAGAGGCCTCGCTCGAAGCAGTGGAGCTGAACCATCTGGCCGCCAACCAGGGTCCAGCCGTCAGGCATGCGGTCGGCGAGATCGAACAGTCCGATCCAGGAGGCGGTCTGCGCCGGCGGCATCTCGGGCAGCACCACGGTCGTCACAAGTACCTCCTCGCCAGCTCACGTGCCTGACGGATGTCGCGCTCCGTGCCGTTGTCGACCAGGTCGGCGATGACGAGCGTGATGGGTACCGGGTTGGGCGGCAGGAAAGGCGCGACGTGAAGGATCACGTTCGGCTTGCCGCGCGCGGGGACGAGCCAGTGGTCGGCCTTCAGCGCTTCGGCTTCGTCCTGGTGGACGTAGAGCTCGACGAGGTCGGACACGGCCATGCCGGAACGCCGATCGCTGACGCCGCTGGGCACGACTCGGACGTCGTCGACCAGCGTCGTGGTGCGGGATGCGGAAAGCTCGAGCCTCTCAGCACGAGAGCGCAGCCATGAGGCGAGAACCAGTGCGGGGTCATCCCGGTCGTGTAGGTGCGCCATCCGTTCCTTGAGCTTCCACGCCGCCTGCGGGTCGAGCCACGCGTCCGTCTTCAAGATGAGCGCCCAGGCGTTCCGAGGGCTCATCGGCCTTCCCGGCCGCTTGGGATGTCGCAGGGAGTGTGGGCTGACCACCCATCGCCCACCGACCTTCTCACCCTGCAGCTCGCCGGCGTGGAGCATCGCGAGCACTCGGCGCTCGGACACATCGAGCGCTCGCGCCGCGTCTGCCACGCTGATGACCATGTCGTCAATCATACGGGATTCCGAATAATTGACGACACGAGGCGAGGTGGCGATCTCCTCTATGGTTCGGAAAGCGGAATGATTACAGACAGCGATCCGGCCCTCGCACCCGACAAGCAGGGTCCCCGCCACACCACGGTTCTACCTCGCGGCAGGGACACCGCCCGGGAGGGCCTCGTAGCGGTCGGGGACGGCGGTGAACGACCCTCGCCCGCCGGTGAGGGAGCGCAGGTCGAGGACGTAGCGGGTGAGCTCGGCCTCGGGGACGAGCGCGTCGACGCGGACGCGGCCGTCGGGCAGGGAGTCGGTCGCGGTGATGTGGCCGCGGCGCGCGGAGAGGTCGCCCATGACGTCGCCCTGCGCGTCGGGCGGGACGGTCACGGACACGGCGGAGACGGGTTCCAGGACGACGGTGCCCGCGGCCGCGAGCGCCTCGCGCACCCCGACCCCGCCCGCGGTGCGGAACGCCATGTCGGAGGAGTCGACGGAGTGCGCCTTGCCGTCGAGCACCTCGACGCGCAGGTCGACGACCGGGTAGCCGTGCGGCCCGCCGCTCTCCATGGCCTCGCGCGCGCCGCGCTCGACGGCGGGGAGGTACTGGCGCGGCACCGACCCGCCGACGACGGAGCTGACGAACTCGAATCCCTCCCCGCGCGGGAGCGGCGACACCCGGAGCTGTACGACCGCGAACTGCCCGTGCCCACCCGACTGCTTCTTCACCTTGCCCTCGACCTGGACGGCGCGCGTGATGGTCTCGCGGTACGCGACCTGGACGGGCTCGGTGGTGACGCGCACGCCGAACGAGCGTTCCAGCCGTTCGACCGCGACGGCGAGGTGCGTGTCGCCGAGACCCCCGAGCACGGCCTGGGACCCGGTGAGGTCGACGTGCAGGGTCGGGTCCTCGGCGCGCAGGCGGGTCAGCGCGGCGGAGAGCTTGTCGTCGTCGGACTGGGACACCGGCCGCAGCGCGAGCGCGTAGACCGGTGCGCGCGGCGGCAGGTCGCGCGCGGCGACGGGCATCCGACGGCCCGCGAGCAGCGTCCCGGTCGCGGCGACGGAGAGCTTCGCGACGGCGGCCACGTCGCCGGCGACCACGCGGTCGACCGCGACGTGCTCGCGCCCGCGCAGCCGGAAGAGCCCGTGCACGCGGTCCTCGGCGCCCGTCGCGGTGCTCACGAGGCGGTCGCCCGTCGCGACGGACCCGGAGAGCACCTTGAACACCGACACCTGGCCCACGAACGGGTCGACGACCGTCCGGAAGACGTGCACGAGCGCGTCCCCCGTCGGGTCGGCCGCGACCTCCGTGGTCGCGCGCTCCGACGGGGAGCCGTCTGCGCCGCCCGACCCCGCGCCGTCGGGCAGCCCGACGACGGCCGCGCGGTCGGCGGGCGACGGCCCGAGCTCGCACACGAGGTCGAGCACGCGGTCGACGCCGACGCCCGTCACCGCGGACGCGAGCAGGACGGGCACGGCCTCGCCCGCGAGCACCTCGTGCGCGAGCGTGCGCTCGAGGTCCGCGGCCCCGGGCTCATCGCCCGCGAGGTACGCCTCGAGCTGGTCGTCGTCGTGCGTGACGATCTCCTCCACGACCTCGTCGTGCAGGGCGTGCTCCTCGTCGCGCACGTCCGCGGGGACGTCCTCCTCGTGGGTGCGCCCGTCGCCGTCGTACTCCCGGGCGCGCTCGGTGAGGACGTCGGCCACGCCGTGCAGCGACTGCTCCTCGCCGAGCGGGAGCTCGAGCGGCACGAACGGCGCGTCGAGCGCGCCGCGCAGCGCGCCGAGGACGGTGCGGAAGCTCGCCCGCGCGCGGTCCTCCTGGGAGACGACGACGAGGCGGGGGATCCCCGCCTCGTCGCAGCGCCGCCAGACCTCCTCCGTGCCCGACTGGACCCCGTCGACGGCGCTCACCACCACGACCGCGAGGTCGGCCACCGCGAGCGCCGCGTCCACGGAGCCCGCGAAGTCCGGGGATCCCGGGGTGTCGAGCAGGGTGACCTGGTGCGTGACGCCGTCGGGCGCCCGCCAGTCGAGGTGCGCGACGCCGAGGCTCACCGAGATGCCGCGCGCGACCTCCTCGGGCTCGTGGTCGCAGACGGTCGTGCCCTCCGCGACGGACCCCGCCCGCGGGATCGCGCCCGCGCGATGGAGGAACGCCTCCGCGAGCGTGGTCTTGCCGGACCCGCTGTGCCCCACGAGAGCGACGTTGCGGGTCGTGGCCGGGCCGGTGGACGTCGACGTCGTGGCCATGGCTGCCTCCTGGCGGCGGCGGGGCGCCGTGTCCCGCCACGTTCCAGGCTAGTGACGTCGAGCGGTTCGTGCCCGGGCCGGAGGTCCCGGCCCGGGCACGGGCCCTACAGGTGCAGGTCCGCGTAGACGCGCAGGGCGTCGCGCACGAACGTCGCGCCCTCGACCCCGCCGTAGTTCTTCGCGAACCGCTCGTCCGCCACGTACATCTCACCGAGGCCGACGACGTACTCCTTGACCGGTGCCGCACCGGCGCCCGGCGTGCCGGGGATCGCGCCGAGCCACTCGACGTGGCGGCGCGCCAGCGCCTGCGCCTCCTCGGACGCCGGGTCGACGCCCCGCGCGGCCGCCGCGGCCCAGTCCGCGCCGAGCTCGCGGGTGCGGGCCTGCCACGCGGCCCGCTCGTCGTCGGACATCCCGCGCCACCAGGCGTCGCCGCGCGCGTACGCGTCCTTGCCCCAGCGGTCCTCGACCTCGTCCTTGTACTGCGTGTGGTCGAACCCGTCGAACATGTCGTCCGCCATGAGCTCGCCACCTCCTTCCATCGTGGTGATCGTCCGTTCGACCGACGCGATCTGTCGCGCCAGCCGCTGCCGCTCCGCCTGCAGCCCCTCGAGGTGGCCGCGCAGGGCCCGCACCTGGGCGTCCCTGCCCGACGGCGGCCGGTCGCCCCGCGCGCCCGGGTCGCCGTCGAGCGCCTCCTGGATCGCGGGGAGCCCGAGGCCGAGGTCGCGCAGGAGCAGGATCCGCTGGAGCCGCACGAGCGCGTCGGCGTCGTAGTGGCGGTAGCCGTTGGACGCGACCCGGCTCGGGCGCAGCAGACCGACCGCGTCGTAGTGGCGCAGGGTCCGGCTCGTCGTGCCGGCGAGGCGCGCGACCTCCTGGATGGACCAGTCGGCCGTCCGCTCGCTCGTCGTTCCGGCGGGGTGCATCTCCTGTCTCCTCTCACGGTCTCGGTGGCTCGGCGGTCGCCTCGTGCGGCAACGAGAACCACGCTAGAAGTTGACGCTACGTCAAGGTCAACAGGTTGCCTCGGACAGGGCTTCCGGCACGGCAGGGCAGGGTCGACGGGCGTACGGTCGAGGAAGAGCGCCCGCGGGTGGGCGCGACGAGCACGGAGGCCGCCATGGCCACGACGCAGCAGGTACGGCAGCACTACGCCGGCAAGGATCTCGCGGCCCGCCTCCTCGCCGCAGCAGGAGCCGGCGACGGGCCCGTGACGGTCGACGCGCTCGCCCCGTACGACGAGCTCCACGCCGGGGGCGCGTCGTCGACCACCGCCCTCCTCGACCTCCTCGGGCTCGCGCCGGGCACCACGCTGCTCGACGTCGGCAGCGGGCTCGGGGGGCCGGCGCGGCTCGCCGCGCACCGGCACGGCTGCCAGGTCACGGGCGTGGACCTCAGCCCGGACTTCGTCGACGCCGCGCGCGAGCTCACCGCGCGGACGGGGCTCGCCGACCTCGTGACGTTCGCGCTGGGCGACGGCGACCGGCTGCCGTGCGCGGACGCCTCGCACGACCGCGCGATGCTCGTCCACGTCGGCATGAACGTGCCGGACAAGGCGGCGCTCTTCACGGAGGTCCACCGCGTGGTGCGCCCCGGGAGCCCGTTCGGGCTGTTCGAGCAGATGCGGGTCGGGCCGGGCGACCTGCCCTTCCCCATGCCGTGGGCGGTCGACGCCGGGTCGTCGTTCGTCGAGACCCCGGACGACTACAGCCGCGCGCTGACGGCCGCCGGGTTCGACGTCCTGCGCGTCGAGGACCGGCGTGCGGCGCTCGCCGCCGGGGGCGGGCCCCGGCAGGACGGCCTCGTGGTCGTGTTCGGTGCGGAGTTCGTCACGCGGATCAGCAACAACGTCGCCGCGACGAGGGCGGGGCTGCTCGCGCCCGTCCTCGTCGTCGCCCGCGCCTGAGCGGCGACCCACGGTCCGCTCCGGCACGATCGGCCCGCGTCGCCGACGGCCGGCGGTGTCCGGTCAGGCCGCGAGCGGCTCCCGGCGGAGCAGGACGGCCGCGAGCTCGGCGGGCGTCCCGACGACCGCCGTCGCGCCCGCCGCGGCCAGCTCGCCGGGGCGCGCGTAGCCCCACGCGACCCCCACGCACGGGACCCCGTGGGCGGCGGCGCCGAGGACGTCGTGCTCGCGGTCGCCGACCATGACCACGCGCCGCACGGCGTCGAGCGACGCGAGCGCGTGCGCGACGACGTCGGCCTTGGTGCTGCGGGAACCGTCGAGCGTGGCGCCGAACACGTCGTCGAGGCCGCGGTCGAGGTGCGCGTCGAGCCCGAAGTGCTCGACGATCCGCCGCGCCATCGGCTCCGGCTTCGACGTCGCCACGGCGAGGCGCAGCCCGGCGCCGCGCAGCGCCGTCAGGCACGCGGGGATTCCCGGGTAGACCGCGTTGTCGAGGAGGTTCCCGGCCGCGTACACGTCGCGGTAGGCGGCGACGGCGTCGGCCACGCGGTCGCGCGTGACGCCGTGCGCGGCGAACGAGTCCCCGAGCGGCGGGCCGACGAAGCCGCGGAGCACCGCCTCGGTGGGGACCGGGAGCCGCAGGACGGCGTACGCGTGCCGCACCGACGCGAGGATGCCGGGGGCCGAGTCGGTGACCGTGCCGTCGAGGTCGAGCAGGACGAGGTCGTCGCGCGCGCTCATCCGGCGGGCGCCTCGTCGACGCCGGGACCCGAGGTCCCGCCCGAGCCCGCAGCACCGCCGGGACCTGAGGTGACGCCGGGGCCCGAGGTGCCCGGGCCGGTCGTCCCGGAGCCCACCACCGCGGCCGGGCCGCCACGGCGGCCCAGGACGAACCCGACCGCGCCCCCGACGAGCAGCGCGCCCGCGCCGGCGAGGAGCGCCGCGGTCCCCAGCGGGTACGCCCCGCGGAGGACGAACGTGGTGCCGGACAGCGGCGCGTACGCGAACCATCCGGACGACGTCGGGCGGCTCGCGACCCAGGCCGCGGCGGCCAGGAGCGCGACGCCGACCAGGACGAGCGCCGCGAGGACCACGGTCGCGACGCTCGGACGGCGCGCGGGAGGGACGGACGAGGGCTGCTCAGGAGCGGTCACGTCGGCCATGGTCCCGGGCGACGCCGCTCGCGGCAACCGTCGCCCGCACGGCGCCGAGCGCACGAGACGGACGCGGCGACCGCGACTGTCTCCTGCCCTCGACCGGTCGTCGCCGGGCGCTACTCGCCGACGGTTCCGTCGATCGCCTCGCGGAGCAGGTCGGCGTGGCCGTTGTGCCGGGCGTACTCCTCGATCATGTGGACGAGGATCCAGCGCAGGTTCCAGCGCTCGCCCGTGTGGCGGTCCGCTCGCACGCTCAGCCGGTCGAGGCCGCCGTCGGCGAGCGCGTCGTCGAGGATCGCGTCGGACGCCGCGACGGCACGGTCGAAGAGCATGCGCAGCTCCGCCGGGGAGTCGCCCGCCGCCGTCGTCCAGTCCCAGTCGCGGTCCTCGGCCCAGTCGGCGGTGTCGAACGGCGCCATGAGCGGCTCCCCGAGCAGCACCTCGGAGAACCAGTTCGACTCGACGAACGCGAGGTGCTTCAGCAGGCCGCCGAGCGTCATCGACGAGGGACGGAGCCGGTGGGAGAGCTCGGCCGCGTCGAGGCCCGACGTCTTCCAGCGCAGCGTGTCGCGGTGGAAGTCGAGGAAGCCGCGCAGCGTGTCGACCTCGTCGGCGCTGACGGGCGGGTCGGTGCGGTGGTCGGTCACGGCGCCACCCTAGCGGCGCCGGTGCGGCGCGGCCGCGTGCCGCCCGGGCCGTGCCGGGTCACGGCAGCTCCGCCTCCCACGCGAGCCACTTGCGCCGCACGGCCGCGTCGACGTCGACGCCCTGGGAGCGCGCGAGCAGGAGCAGGTGCGCGAGGACGTCGGCGACCTCGTCCGCGAGGGGCGAGGCCCCGCCGTCGTCCCCGGTGGCCCCGTCAGGGGCGGCTCCGGACCGTGGTGCGTCCCCGCGCGGGCGGGTGCGCCCCGTCGCGACGAGGAACGCCTGCGTGAGCTCCCCGACCTCCTCGGCCAGCTTGAGCATGAACCAGTCGGCGTCGCGCTCGACGCCGAACTTCCGCGCGTAGAGCGCCGAGACGGCCTCGACGCGCTCGCCGAGGCCGGAGACCGTCAGGGGCGCGTCGTCGTCCATCGGGCCAGTGAACCACCGCACGCCGTCGACCGTTCGGCACCCGCCGTCGGCGTTCGGCAGCACGAGGTGCCGATCCGCGCGTGACGTGCCGAACCGCGGCCCTACCGCACGACGAGCGCGACGACGAGCAGCAGCACCGTCGCGACGATCTCCCCGATCCCGACGGCCCGCGGGCTCAGGGGCCGGCCCGGCAGCACGGCCGCGCGCACCGTCGCCGCGGCGAGGAACGCCGTCGCCCACCACCACGAGGGGTCGTGCACGACGGCGACGGCGCCCGCCGCGACGGTGACCGCCGCGTGGTACGCGACCGAGGCGACGACGTACGACCGCACGCCGCGCTCGCGGATCATCGTCTTGACGTAGAGCACGGTCCCGAACAGGTAGGCGAGCAGGAGCGCGGCGACGAGCCACACCACCGCGGGGACCGCCAGCACGGACCCGCCCGGGGGCCGGCACGCGGCGTACGCGACGACCGTCATGAGCGACGCCGCGACGGTCATCGCGCCGCCCGCGGCGACGGACCGCTCGGTGCGCTGGGCGGAGGCCCACAGCCCGAGCGCGAGGAACGGGACGAACGTGGGCGCCCAGAGCGCGAGCGCCGGGTCGAGCACGAGCACGAGCAGCCCGAGCGCCGCGGCGGTCGCGCCGTACGTGAGCAGCGGACGCCGGTAGCGAGGCTTGCGGCGCGACTTCAGCCATAGCCCCGCGGCCGAGTAGGCGAGGAAGCCGACGAGCCAGAGGGCCCCGAGCGCGAGGGTCACGGGCCGGAAGCCGGCGTCGTGGACCCCCCGGACCGTCCCGACGACGAACGGCAGGAGCAGCATCGGCCACGCGCCGTGCTGGTTCGGCACCCAGCCGGGAGGACGTCGGGACACGACCCGAGGCTAGCCCCGCGGCGCGCGGTCCCGACCGCGAGAGGTCCCGGCCGCGGCGGGCCGCAGGGCCTGTGTCTGCGGGACCAAGGTCCCGACCTGTCCCGCGCTCCGCGCCACGCCGGGAATCGGCGTCGCACGCGCTCCCCGGACTAGATATGGTGGCGCAGCCGTGATCCAGACCCCACATGTTGGGGTGCGGTCCGTCTCGCAACCCCTGCGGGACGGAGACGAGAACTCGGTGGGCAGAGGGGAACGGGAACGATGAGCACCATCGAGCTCGACCAGGCAGCACCGACCGTCAGCACCACCACGTTGGAGGTCCTCAAGCGCGACGGCCGGCGTCGGCCGTTCGACGACGGCCGCATCCGCGCCGCCGTGACCAAGGCCTTCGCGGAGGTGCACGGCGACCTCACGGCCGCGCACCGGAGCCGCGTCGACGAGGTCGTGGACCGCGTCGACGCGGAGATCGCCGCGCGGTTCGTCGGGGCGGTCAAGATCTACGAGATCCAGGGCGTCGTCGAGCACGTGCTGCTCGGGTCGCACGAGTACGACGTCGCCCGCGCCTACATCGACTACCGCGTGCAGCGGGACTTCGCGCGCAGCCGGGCGACGGACCTCAACCACTCGATCGTGCGGCTGCTGGACAAGGACTCCACGGTCGTCAACGAGAACGCGAACAAGGACAGCGAGGTCTTCAACACTCAGCGCGACCTCACGGCCGGGACGGTGGGCAAGGCGATCGGGCTGCGGATGCTGCCGCCGCACGTCGCGAACGCCCACCAGAAGGGCGACCTCCACTACCACGACCTCGACTACCACCCCTATGCGCCCATGACGAACTGCTGCCTCATCGACTTCCGGTCGATGCTGTCGAGCGGCTTCCGGATCGGGAACGCGCAGGTGGAGCCGCCCCGCTCGATCCAGACCGCGACGGCGCAGATCAGCCAGATCATCGCGAACGTGTCCTCCAGCCAGTACGGCGGGTGCTCGGTCAACCGCATCGACGAGCTCCTCGCTCCCTATGCCGAGCGCAACCTGGAGAAGCACCTCGCGGACGCGCGCCGCTGGATCGCCGACGAGGCCGCGCACGAGGAGTACGCGCGCGAGAAGACGCGCAAGGACATCTACGACGCGATGCAGTCGCTGGAGTACGAGATCAACACCCTGTTCACGTCGAACGGGCAGACGCCGTTCACGTCGGTCGGGTTCGGGCTCGGCACGGGCTGGCTGGAACGCGAGATCCAGCGCGCGATCCTCCAGATCCGCATCCGCGGGCTCGGCAGCGAGGGCCGCACCGCGATCTTCCCCAAGCTCATCTTCACGCTGCGGCGCGGCGTGAACCTCGAGCCCGACGACCCCAACCACGACCTCAAGCAGCTCGCGGTCGAGTGCGCGACGAAGCGGATGTACCCCGACGTGCTGTCGTACGACAAGATCGTCGAGCTCACCGGGTCGTTCAAGGTGCCGATGGGCTGCCGGTCGTTCCTCCAGGGCTGGCAGGACGAGGACGGTCAGGACGTCTCCGAGGGGCGCATGAACCTGGGCGTCGTGACGCTCAACCTCCCGCGCATCGCGCTCGAGGCGGACGGCGACCTCGACACGTTCTGGCGCCTGCTCGACGAGCGCCTGGAGACCGTGCACGACGCGCTCGTCTTCCGCATCGAGCGCTGCAAGGAGGCGACGCCGGGCAACGCGCCGATCCTCTACGTGCACGGCGCGTTCGGGCAGCGCCTCGCCCCGGACGACGACGTCGACCGCCTCTTCCGCGACGGCCGCGCCACGGTCTCGCTCGGGTACATCGGGCTGTACGAGGTCGCCGCCGCGTTCTACGGCGGCGCGTGGGAGCACGACCCGCAGGCCAAGGAGCTCACGCTCGACGTGCTGCGCACCCTGCACGCGCACGCCGCGGGGTGGACGGCGCGGACCGGGTACCGGATCAGCGTCTACGCGACGCCGAGCGAGAGCCTCACCGACCGGTTCTGCCGCCTGGACCGGGAGCGGTTCGGCGCGGTGCCCGACATCACCGACAAGGACTACTACACGAACAGCTTCCACTACGACGTCCGCAAGAGCCCGACGCCGTTCGAGAAGCTCGACTTCGAGGCCGAGTACGCGCGGTACACGTCGGGCGGGTTCATCCACTACTGCGAGTATCCCGTGCTCCAGCAGAACCCCAAGGCCCTGGAGGCGGTCTGGGACTACGCCTACGACCGCGTGGGCTACCTCGGCACCAACACGCCCATCGACCGCTGCTACGCGTGCGGGTTCACGGGCGACTTCGACCCGACGGCGCGCGGCTTCGCGTGCCCGTCGTGCGGCAACGCCGACCCGCGCACGTGCGACGTCGTCAAGCGCACGTGCGGGTACCTCGGCAACCCGCAGCAGCGCCCCATGGTGCACGGCCGCCACGCGGAGATCTCCGCGCGGGTCAAGCACCTTGCGGGACCGACGTCGTCCACCACGGACGACGGCGCGCCGACCACCCCGGGGGGCGGGGCTGCGCCGTCGGACACCGCGTAGGAGGGACGGTGGCACGCACCCCGGACCCCGGCTGGCGCTCGGACCGCGTCAGCCGGGGGTACGTCGCAGACTACAAGCCGTTCGTCATGGTCGACGGCGAGGGCGTGCGCTGCTCGCTGTACGTGAGCGGCTGCCTGTTCGCGTGCGAGGGCTGCTTCAACGAGGCGGCGTGGAGCTTTCGCTACGGACGCCCCTACGACGACGCGCTGGAGGCGCGGGTCCTCGCCGACCTCGCGCACCCCGCCGTGCAGGGCCTGTCCCTGCTCGGCGGGGAGCCGTTCCTCAACACGGAGGTGTGCCTGCGGCTCGTGCGCCGGCTGCGCGCGGAGCACGGCGACCGCAAGGACGTGTGGTGCTGGACGGGCTACACGTTCGAGGAGCTGCGCACCGGCTCCCCCGACAAGCGCGCGCTGCTCGCCGAGGTCGACGTGCTCGTCGACGGCCGGTTCGAGCTCGCGCGCCGCGACCTCACCCTCGCGTTCCGCGGCAGCACCAACCAGCGCGTCCTCGACGCGCGCGCGTCCCTCGCGGCGGGCGGCGCCGTCCCGTGGCCGCGCGTGCCCGACGCCGGGCGCGTCGCGGGAGCGGACCTCGCCTCGTAGCGACCGACGAGACGGGAGAAGTGGGGCCGCCCGGCCGGGGGGGGGGGGGCCGGTGAACCGTCAGCGGGGGGGTCGGGGCCGCGCGGGGGGCGCGGGGGCGCGCCCGCCGCCGGGCGCCCCGCCGGGGGGGGGGGCGGGGGCCCCGGGGGGGGGGGCGCGGCCCCCCCACTTCTCCCGTCTCGGCGGGTTCGGGCGCCGTCGGGGCTCCGAGGGTCAGGGGGCGGCGACGACGCGCACCGGGACGGTGCGGAAGCCCGCGACGGGCGCGGTCTCGCGCTCGGCCGGCCGCGCGGCGTCGTGCACGACCGTGCCCGCGCGCAGGAGTCGGCGGACGAGGACGCGCAGCTCGAGCGTCGCGAGCGGGCGCCCCGGGCACACGTGCGGTCCCGTCCCGTAGACGAGGTTGCGGTCGGCGTGGCCCTCCGGGTCGTACGCGCCGGGGTCGTCGAACGCCTCCGGGTCGCGGTTGGCCTCCCGCCAGTCGAGCACGACCTGCTCGCCCGCGGCGACGGGGCACCCGGCCACGACGGTGTCGCACGTCGCGACGCGCCGGTTGGAGACGAACGGGTCGTCGAGGCGCAGGATCTCGTCGACCGCCGCGTCGAGCGCGGGGTCCGGGGCGTCGCGCAGGTGGTGCTGGTGGCCGGGGTGCTCGGCCAGCCAGTGCACGACGACGCCCGCGCACAGGGCGAGCGAGGACAGGTCTCCCCCGGTCCAGTTGCGCAGGATCGAGACGAGCTCCTCGTCCGTCCAGGCCGGGCGGCCGTCGTCGTGCTGGGCGAGAAGCCGGGCGGTGACGTCGGGACCGGAGCCGCCGTCGGAGCCGGCCGCCGCGGGTCCGGGCACGGCGCCGACCGTCGAGCCGGCCTCCGGTGCGCCCGGTACCGGGCCGGCCGTCGCGCCGCCGCGGCGCGCGTCGAGCAGGTCGCGGACGATGCGGTCGAACCGTGCGGCGACGCGGCCCGTCCAGGCACGGTCGCCGGAGCGGGTCGCGGCACGGTTCTCCGCGACCCAGTCGAGCAGCTCGGGCTCGAGGTCGGCGGGCCAGCCGAGCCACGCCGACTGGGCGCGCACGGCGTACCGCGCGCCGAGCTCGACGGCGTCGAACGGGCCGCCCGCGACGTCGTCGACCAGCCCGGCGGCGAGGTCGTCGAGCACCGGGGCGAGCCACGCGAGCTCGTCCGGGGCGAAGAACGGGTCGAGGAGCCGGCGCGCCCGCGCGTGCTCCGCGCCGTCGAGCCCGTTGGGCACCTGCAGGTGGGCCGACGCCGCGCTGGAGAAGAGGGCGGGGTCCTGCGCGGCCGCGACCACCTCGGCGTGCCGCCGCACGACCACCCGCCCCGCGCGGTCCCGCGTCCCCTGCACCGTCTCGGTCTCGCTCACCCTCGCCCCTCCCGTCCCGTCGTCCGCCCGGCTCACCGGGCCGATGCGAGCGTACGACCACCCCCGGCCCACTCCGGGACGAACGCTGCCGGACGGGCCCGACGTCCACCCGACCCGGGACAAACGTCCCACCCCCCGCTGTGGGCATGAATTGGGCCGGGTTCTGCGGCGAGAACCGGGCCCAATTCATGCCCACAGCGGGGGCGGGTGTCCGGTCAGACGGTCTTGCGGGTGCGGCGGATGCCGATCCAGAGGCCGACGACGCACGTCACCGCCGCGGCGACGAAGCCCCACAGCACGTCGGGGTCCGCGAACCTCCCGGCGAGCAGCGCACGCTCCGCGTCGACGATGTAGGTCAGCGGGTTGAACAGCGCCGCCGTGCGCATCCACGCCGGGCCGGCTTCGAGCGGCAGCATCATGCCGGACAGGATGAGCAGCGGGAAGAGCAGCGACTGCTGCACGCCCCAGAACAGCCACTCGCGGTTCTTCGCGGCGAGCGCGAGCGCGATCGACAGCGCGCCCACGCCGATGCCGAACAGGCCGAGCAGCAGCAGCCCGACGAGCAGGTGCAGCGGGTAGAGCGTGAACCCGAACGGGACGCAGACGAGCGCGATGAGCAGGCCCTGCACGACGAGCGGGGCGAACTCCTTGAGCGAGCGGCCCACGAGGATCGCGGACCGGTCGAGCGGGGTGGCGAGGACGCGCTCGTAGGAGCCGGTCATCATCTCGTAGAGCAGGTTCGACCCGCTCATCGAGGTACCGAAGAGCGAGATCATGACGATCACGCCGGGCACGAACCACTGCAGCGTCTCCGCGGTCGACCCGCCGCCGCCGGGCGCACCGCCCCCGAACCCGCCGACCGCGCCCGTGAGCAGCGGGCCGAACAGCCCGAGGAAGATCAGCGGCTGCAGCAGCGAGAAGATCAGCGTGAACGGGTCGCGCAGGACGAGCAGGATCTCGCGCGTGAAGACGGCCCAGGTGTCGGCGAGGAACTTCGCGACCCCGGTCCGCAGGAACGCGTCGGTGCCGGGCGTCGTCCGGCTGGCCGGGGACGAGAGGTCGGTGCGCGTGCTCATGCGGCCTCCTCTCGCAGGCTGCGCCCGGTGAGGTTGAGGAACACGTCGTCGAGGCTCGCCTGCTGGAGCTCGGCCGAGCGGACGGCGAGGCCGCCGACGCGCAGCGCCTCGATGGCCTCGGGCAGCCGGTCGGCGCCGTGGGTCGTGGAGATCCGGACGGACACGACGCCGTCGGCGCCGCTCGTGGTCTCGACCTGCCCCACGTCCTCGGCGAGCGACGCGCGGACGCGGCCGACGACGTCGGGCACCGCGCCCGACCCCTCGCCCGGGGCTCCGCCCGAGAGGCTGCCACCGCCCGCCGCGGGGACCACCGCGAGCGTGATGACGTCGTCGGCGTGGCTGTGCTTGAGCGCGTCCGGCGTGGCGTCGGCGATGATCTCGCCGTGGTCGATGACGACGACGCGCTCGGCCATGCTGTCGGCCTCGTCGAGGTAGTGCGTGGTGAGCACGATCGTCATGCCGTACCGCTCGCGCATCGCGGCGATGTGCTCCCACAGGTTGGCGCGGGCGTGGGGGTCGAGGCCGGTCGTCGGCTCGTCGAGGAACAGCAGCGGCGGGTGGTTCATGAGCCCGAGCGCGACGTCGAGCCGACGCCGCTGCCCGCCCGAGAGCGACTGGACCGTGCGCTTCTCGAGCCCGCCGAGGTCGAGCGCGGCGAGCAGGTCGGCGGCGCGCCGCGCGTACTCGGCGGGCGGCAGGCCGTAGAAGCGGCCCTGGTTGTGCAGCTCGTCGAGCACGCGGTAGGAGTACCCGCCCCCGTTGCCCTGGCCGATGAAGCCGATGCGGGAGCGGACCCGGGCCGGGTCGCGGGAGACGTCGTAGCCAGCGACCTCGGCGGTCCCGGCGGTCGGTTCGAGGAGGCTCGTCAGCATCCTCAGGGTCGTGGACTTGCCGGCCCCGTTGGGACCGAGGAAGGCGACGAGCTCGCCCTCCCGGACGTCGACGTCGATTCCCTTGACGGCCTCGACGGTCTCTTTCTTGCGGTGGAAGGTCTTGGTCAGGCCACGGGCTCGGATCACCGGAGCCACCCTTTCGTACGCCGTACCGAAATTGACGATCTACGTTAGCATACGGTGTACGGGAACAGGCAAGCCTTGGCCCCGCCAGGCTCCTCCGGGCGGGACGCGACCGAAGTCGGGGAGGATACGCACGTGACGACCGACCGCACCGACGAGCGCGACGGCGACCTCGCGCCGTCGGGCACCCCGCAGACCTCGCCCGCACCCCCGGAGCCGGAGGAGCCGGAGCGACCGCGCGGCGTCGTCGCGGCCGCGGACGCCGGGGTCGCCTCCGCCGTGCAGGCCGCGGAGCACGCACGGGCCCAGTTCACCGAGGTCGTCCGCACGCCCGAGATCACGCGCCGCCTCGCGCTCCTGTGGGACCCGCCCGCGCCCGCGACGCGCGGGCGCAAGCCGCGCCTCACGCTCGACGACGTCGTCAAGGCCGGGACCGCCGTCGCGCAGGAGGGCGGGCTCGACGCGCTGTCCATGCGCCGCGTCGCGACCGAGCTCGGTGTCGGCGCGATGTCGCTCTACACCTACGTGCCCGGTCGCACCGAGCTCGTCGACCTCATGATCGACCGCGCGTACGCCGAGCTCGACCTGCCCGCGGCGGGCGCGCCGTGGCGGGCCGCGCTCGCGCAGTACGCGCACGAGCTGTGGAACCTCTACCTGCGCCACCCGTGGATCCTGCAGACCAACATGTGGCGCGCCCCGCTCGCGCCCCACGTGCTCGACGCCCAGGAGGCGGGGCTGCGCACGATCGTCGACACCGGCCTCTCCGAGCTCCAGGTCGTCGACACGCTCGGCCTCGTCGACAACTACGTCCAGGGCCTCGCGCGCGCCACCGTCGCCGAGCGGACCGAGCGGGACGCGACCGGCGTCGGCAACGACGAGTACTGGACGACGCTCGGCAGCTTCTGGGAGGACTGGTTCGACGTCGAGCGCTACCCCGTCATGACCCGCGTCTACGTCGCGGGCGGGTTCGACGCGCCGCAGGGCCCGTTCGACGCGAGCCTCGACCGCCTGCTCGACGCCGTCGAGATGGCGATCGACCGCGCGAACACCCCCGGGCCGAGGTAGAGCCCTGGTCGGACGGCGGTAGCGGCTGACGCGCGGGCGCCACCCCTGGCAGGATCGACCCATGGACCCCCGCGCCGGCACGCCCGCCCAGCCCAGCGACCTCATCGACGTCGACGCCGTGGTCGGCGCCTACTACGACCTCGCCCCCGACGTGGACGACCCGGCGCAGAAGGTCGTCTTCGGCACGTCGGGCCACCGCGGGTCGAGCCTCGACCACGCGTTCAACGAGGCGCACATCGTCGCGATCACCGCGGCGATCGTCGAGTACCGGCGCTCGCAGGGCACCGACGGCCCCCTGTTCATCGGCCGCGACACCCACGCGCTGTCGCTCCCGGCCTGGCAGACCGCGCTCGAGGTCCTCGTCGCCGCGGGCGTGCAGACGTACGTCGACGCGCGCGACTCGTTCACCCCGACGCCCGCCGTCTCCCAGTCGATCCTCCTGCACAACGAGGCGACGACGGTCGACGGCGTCCGCACCACCGGCCCGGGCCTCGCCGACGGCATCGTCGTGACGCCGTCGCACAACCCGCCGCGCGACGGCGGCTTCAAGTACAACCCGCCGCACGGCGGCCCCGCCGGGTCCGAGGCGACCGGCTGGATCGCGGACCGCGCCAACGAGATCCTCCGGGACGGCGTCGCGAGCGTGCGCCGCGTGCCGCTCACCCAGGCGCTCACCTCCGAGCACGTGCACAAGCACGACTTCCTCACCACGTACGTCGACGACCTCGTGAACGTCCTCGACATCGACGCGATCCGCGAGTCGGGCGTGCGCATCGGCGCCGACCCGCTGGGCGGCGCGTCGGTCGAGTACTGGGGCGAGATCGGCGAGCGGTACGGGCTCGACCTCACGGTCGTCAACCCGCAGGTCGACCCGCGCTGGGCGTTCATGACGCTCGACTGGGACGGCAAGATCCGCATGGACTGCTCGTCCCCGTACGCGATGGCGTCCCTCGTCTCCGGCATGACCGGGGAGTCCGGGGACGCCGAGGGCGGCGCGCCGTTCGACGTGGCCACCGGGAACGACGCCGACTCCGACCGCCACGGGATCGTCACGCCCGACGCCGGGCTCATGAACCCCAACCACTACCTCGCCGTCGCGATCCAGTACCTCTACGGCGGCGCGCGCGAGGGCTGGCGCGACGACGCGGCGATCGGCAAGACCCTCGTCTCGTCCGCGCTCATCGACCGGGTCGCGGGCGGCCTCGGGCGGCGCCTCGTCGAGGTGCCGGTCGGGTTCAAGTGGTTCGTGCCCGGCCTGCTCGACGGGACCGTCGGGTTCGGCGGCGAGGAGTCCGCCGGGGCGTCGTTCCTGCGCAAGGACGGCCGCGTCTGGTCGACCGACAAGGACGGCCTGCTGCTCGCGCTCCTCGCGTCGGAGATCATCGCGACCACCGGCCGCACGCCGTCCGAGCACCACCGCGACCTCGTGGAGCGCTACGGCGAGTCCTGGTACGCGCGCGTCGACGCGCCCGCGACGCTCGAGGAGAAGGCGACGCTCGGCAAGCTCTCGCCCGAGCAGGTCACCGCGACCGAGCTGGCGGGCGAGCCGATCACCGCGAAGCTCACCAATGCTCCCGGAAACGACGCCCCGATCGGCGGGCTCAAGGTCACGACCGAGAACGCGTGGTTCGCGGCCCGGCCGTCGGGCACGGAGAACGTCTACAAGATCTACGCCGAGTCGTTCGTCTCCGCCGAGCACCTGACCCAGGTCCAGACCGAGGCGAAGGACGTCGTCTCCGCCGCCCTCGGAGGCTGACCTCCCTGCCGAGGGAGAACCCACGCGCTGACCAGGGTTCTCCCTCGGCGAACCGCGGTTCTCTCTCGGCAGGACCAGGGTTCTCCCTCGGCGCGGTGGGCCGGCTGACCCACCGCCTCACGCGACCGCCCTGACTCCCGCCGCGGCGCGGCGCGCGACGATCGTCCCGACGAGGGAGACGCCGGCGAACGTGAGCATGAGCAGCTGGGCGGACCGGACGAGGTCGGGTGTCCCGAGGTTCACGAGGACGCCGGCGAGGGCGGCGCTCAGCGCCGTCGCGATGAGGAAGACGGTGTTGACCGCGGCCGCGGCCTTGGCACCCTCCTCCTCGCCGACCGTGCTCCCCAGCGCGGCGACCGTCAGGTGCGGGAACCCGAGCCCGATGCCGGCTCCCGCGAGGAAGAGCGTCACGAACCACAGCGCGACGACCGCCCCGGACGGCCCGTCGTGGTGGAGCAGCCCGTACGCGGTGAGCCCCACGGCGACGACGAGCGGGCCGATCGTGATGAGCCCGCGCCGCGCCCGGACTCCCGAGACGTTCGCCGTGACCATCTGGGTCACCGACCATCCCAGCGAGAGGGCGGCGCCGAGCAGTCCTGCGACGAGCGGGCCGAGACCACCGATCTCCTGGCCGAAGAGCGGGATGAAGGCTTCGGTGCCGATCCCGAACGCGAGGACCGCGACGGTGAGGTAGACCCAGCGGAGCGACGACCCGCGCGCGAACGTGACCTGGGGCAGGATGCCGCCGCGCCCGGTCCGGTCGTGGCGCACGAACCACACGCCGAGCGCGACCCCGACGACCAGGCTCACCGCGGTGGCCACGCCGGAGGGCACGATGCTCGCGACGCCCACCGCTCCGACGGCGATCGCGAGCAGCACGAGCGACGCCCACGGGACCGACTCGCTGGAGCGCCTCCGGGCCGTCCGCGGCATCGAGCGGACGACGAGCACGCAGACGAGCGTCGCCACGACCGCAAGACTGACGAACGCGGCCCGCCAGGCTCCGAGCTGCCCGAACCCGCCGCCGACGACGGGACCGACGATGTTCCCGACGCCCCACATCGCCGACACGAGAGCCGCAGCCCGGGCCCAGAGCCGCTCGGGCAGCGCCCGCTGGATCAGGGCGTACCCGAGGCCGGCGAGCAGTCCTCCACCGAGTCCTTGGACCGTACGGCCGAGCAGCAGGACGAGCATCGACGGGCTGGCCGCGCACAGCAGCGACCCCAGCGCGAACAGCCCGAGCGCGAGCAGGTACGCCCGGACGGCGCCCTGCTGCGTGAGGACCCTGCTGACGAGCATGGAGGTGACGACGGACGCCAGCAGGAAGGTCGTCATCGTCCAGGCGTAGAACTCGGCTCCTCCGATCTCCCCGACGATGGTCGGGAGCAGGCTCGTCGTGAGGTAGACGTTGCTCGCCTCCAGCAGGACGCCGCCCGCGAGCACGGCCGCGACGGGGGCGTGGCGCCCGCCCAGCAGCTCGCGCCACGTGCCTGCCGTCCCCGTGTCCTGCCGTTCCTGCTCGGTCTGGGTCATCTCGGGCCGTCCTCTCGCCACGTCCGGTCGGGGCGTACGCCCCCTGCGGGCGCCCCGGTGGACGACCCGCCGCGACGCTAATACCTCGAGTAAACTTGAGGTCAAGGGAGGTGTCGATGTCGCTGGAACCCGACGATCTCCTCGCCGTCGGCGAGGTCGCGCACCGTACGGGCGTCGCCGTGTCGGCGCTGCACTACTACGAGCAGCTCGGCCTCATCGCCTCGACGCGCACGGCCGGCAACCAGCGCCGCTACCCCCGGCACATGCTCCGGCGCATCTCGCTCATCGTCGTCGCGAAGCGGCTCGGCATCCCCCTCGCCGACGTCCAGGAGGTCTTCACCAGCCTCCCGCTGGACCACCCGCCCTCGCAGCGCGACTGGAGGCGCGTGGCCAAGCTCTGGAACGACGAGCTCGAGCTGCGCCGCACCCAGATCGACCACCTGCAGCGCGAGCTGACCGGCTGCATCGGCTGCGGCTGCCTCTCGCTCAAGGCGTGCCGGCTGCTCAACCCCGAGGACGCCCTCGGGTCGGACGGCCCCGGTCCCCGGCGCATCTGAGCGGCGCGAGCGCACCCTCCGGCGTCCCCGCCGCTACGCTCCGCCGACATGGGCGGCCGTCGCTGCGACCGACACGCCGTCTACGCGCCCAGCAGGTCCCGGAGCCTCGCTGCCAGCCACTCGGGTCGGCGCAACGGGATGTCGTGCCCGGCGCCCTCGACGACCTCGTGGCTGCTGCCCGGGATCGCCTCGGTCCATGCTCGCGCGGACGCCGTGACGACCGCCTTCTCCCGGCTGCCCGTGAGCACCAGGGCCCGGCCCGGGAACGTGCGCAGCCCGGCGGGCACGGTGAAGCGGATGTTCTCCCCGACGGCGTCGAGGAGCGTCCGCCTCGAGAGGGTTGCCGACGTGCGCAGGTAGTCGTCGAGGAGGTGGTCCGGGACGGAGAGCTCCTTGGCCTGCAGCCGGGCGAACCCCTCCCGCCGCGCGAGCCCGGCGGTCGACGCGAGGAGCGCGAGGGTGAGCCGCGGCGCCGGTGTCGGCGTGGCCTGGCCGCTGACCAGGACGAGCCGGTCGACCAGGTCCGGCCGTCGCGCCGCGAGCAGCGCCCCGAGCTGGGCGCCGAGCGAGAACCCGACGACCGTGATCGGCCCCGCGCCCGCCCGCTCCTCGACCAGGGAATCCAGCTCGTCGACGACGTGGTCGTGCGACCCGTACGGCTCGTCGGCGCTGTGGTCGTGACCGGGCAGGTCGGGGACGAGGAGCCGCAGCTCACCGTCGAGCTCCGCCCGCAGCGGCTCCCACATCCAGCCCGCGACCCCGCCCCCGTGCAGCAGCAGGACGGTGGGGGCGGCAGCGGCGTCGACGTCCAGCACGTACACGAGGGCCTCGCTCTCAGCAGTCACGGTCAGACACCAGTCGCGGTCGAACACCCGATATGACCGGTTTCGCCGTCATCGCCTCAACGTACCCGACGTACCCGCCCTCACCCGCGCCGGCTGCGAGCCTCCCACGTCTCGGTCGCGACGCGCTGGGCGTCGCGGAGCGCACGCGCCGGGTCGACCCCCTTGGGGCAGACCTGGGTGCACGCCCCGACCTGGATGCACGGCCAGGCGCCGAACTCGGTGTCCAGGACGTCGGCCCGGTCCAGCTCGCCCGCGTCGCGCGAGTCCTCGTCCCACCGGCGCGCGGTCGCGACGACGGCCGGGCCGAGGAAGTCCGGTGCCGGATCGAGCTGAGGGCACGCCGCGTAGCAGAGCATGCAGTCGATGCACTCGGCGAAGCCCTTGAACGCGGCGAGCTCGCCGGGCGTCTGCAGGCTGCCCGACGACGGCCCGTGCGCCCGCAGCGCGTCCTCGCCCCGGTCCGGGGCCGGGTCCTCCGCAGGCGCGTCGACGAGCGGGAGCCGCGTCGCGCCGTCGGGCACGAGCCAGGGCTGCACGGCGGCGAGCTTGCCGAGGAACGTGTCGGTGTCGACGACGAGGTCGCGCAGCACCTCGGCGTGCGCGAGCGGCTCGACGACGAGGCCGGACGTGCGGTAGCCGCGCACGAACGTCTCGCACCCGAGCACCGGGCGGCCGTTGACCATGACGCCGCAGCTCCCGCAGACGGCCATCTTGCACGACCACCGGAACGTCAGCGTGGGGTCGGCGTGGTCCTTGACCCACTGGAGCGCGTCGAGCACCGAGGTGCGGTCGTCGTAGGGGACGTCGAACACGTCGCGCCGCCCGGCGTCCGCGCCGTCGGGCGAGGTCCGCGCGACCTCCACCCGCACCGTCGGTACCTCCACCAACAGCTCTTCCTCGCTCACAACCCCGCCCCCTCGTCCGCCGAGAACGACATGGGGGTCGTTATCGGTCTCTTTCCGACCCTTATGTCGTGCTCGGCGCCCACGGGGACGTGCGCCACCTCGATCGTTCCGCCCGCGTCCAGCCGGACCTCCGAGTGGCGCGGCACGTCGTCGACGTCCGGGAAGTCGAGGCGCTGGTGCGCTCCGCGGGACTCCTCGCGCGCGAGCGCGGCGGCGACGGTCGCGTGCGCGACGAGCAGGGTCGCGCCGAGCTCGACGGTCGTCGCCCAGTCGGTGTTGAGCACGGCGCTCGTGTCGGCGACGCGCACGTCGGCGTACCGCGCGCGCAGGTCCTCGACCGTCGCGAGCGCCCGTCGCAGCCCGTCGGCGTCGCGGTAGATCCCGGCGTCGGCGTCGAGCACGCGCCCGAGCTCGGCCCGGATCGCGGCGGACGGCTCGGTGCCGCGGCCGCGCATCGCGAGGTACCGGTCGGCGATCTCGGCGGCGCGGTCGACGACCTCGCCGTCCGCCGACGCGGGACCGACGCCGGCCCCCGCGCCCGCCGCGCCGCCGTCCGCCCCGGGGTGCCCGGCCGCGCGCGACCACGCGAGCGCCGCCTCGCCCGCCGCACGCCCGACGACGAGGGTCTCGACGAGCGAGTTGGACCCGAGCCGGTTGGCGCCGTGCAGCCCGGTGGAGGCGCACTCCCCCGCGGCGAACAGCCCCGCGACGCCGGTCGCGCCGCGAGCGTCGGTGCGGATGCCGCCCATCGTGTAGTGCGCCGTCGGGCGGACGGGCACGGGCTCGGTCGCGGGGTCGACGCCAGCAAACTGCTTGGCGAGGCCGGTGACGAGCGGCAGCCGCTCGGCGAGGCGCTCCTTGCCGAGGTGGCGCAGGTCGAGCAGGACGACGCCGCCGTCGGGCGTCGGGATCGTGCGCCCGTCGCGGTCGGCGTGCCAGAACGCCTGCGAGAGCCGGTCGCGCGGCCCGAGCTCCATGGTGCGCGGCACGGGCGCCCCGACCGGCGTCTCCGGGCCGAGGCCGTAGTCGGCGAGGTAGCGCCGGCCGTCGGCGTCGAGCAGCACGCCACCCTCGCCCCGGGCGGCCTCGGTGAGCAGGATGCCGCTCCCCGGCAGACCGGTCGGGTGGAACTGGAGGAACTCCATGTCCCGCAGCGGCACGCCCGCGCGCAGCGCCATCGCGGTCCCGTCGCCCGTGCAGATGCCCGCGTTCGTGCTGGTCCCCCACGCGCGCGCCGAGCCGCCCGTCGCGAGGACCACCGCGGGCGCCTCGATCAGCAGCGGCTCCCCGCGGTGCTGGTCGTGCACGACGACGCCGCGCACCCGCGCGTCCGGCCCGCCCGCGTCGTCGACCACCAGGTCGAGCACGTGGTGCTCGTCGTACCGGCGGACGGGACCGTCCACGCCCGAGTACCGCAGCGACGTCTGGAACAGGGTGTGGAGCAGGTGGAAGCCGGTCTTGTCGGCCGCGAACCACGTGCGCGCGCGGCTCATGCCGCCGAACCGGCGCACGGCCACGTCGCCGTCGTCCGTGCGCGACCACGGCAGGCCCCACCGCTCCAGCCGGTACAGCTCACCCGCGGCGCGCTCGACGACGAACCGGACGGCGTCGTCCTCGCACAGTCCCGCGCCCCCGGCGAGGGTGTCGGCGACGTGCTGCTCGAGCGAGTCGTCGTCGCCCACCACGCCCGCGGCCCCGCCCTCCGCGGCGACGGTGTGCGAGCGCATCGGGTACACCTTGGAGACGAGCGCGACGACGGGCGCGCGACGGTCCTCCCGGGCCGCGGCCTCCGCGACCGCGAGCGCCGCACTGAGACCTGCACCACCGCCGCCCACGACGACGACGTCGGCGCGCTCGACGCGCAGGGCGGTCACGCGCGCCCCCACGGGGCGGCCGTCGCGGGGCGAACACGCAGGTCCGCGCACGCGGGACGGGTCGGGGAGAGGAAGCGCCGAGGCATAGGGGAAGGGTCCTCGCGCTCCGGCCCTGGCGCAACAGGCGAAGGTCCCGGACGTCCGCGCCGTCTCATGGGCACCGCTCCCCATCGAGGCGGGCGTTCGTCTGTGGGTAAGGTCCGTCCGGCACCTCTCCCCGAACACCCGGAGCTCACCATGCGTCCCGTCCGTTCCGCCGCACGACTGACCGTCGCCGCCGCGCTCGCGCTCGGCCTCACCGCGTGCACCATCAACGTCGGCGGCGGCACGCCCGAGACGCCGACGCCGGACGAGACGTCCGCCGAGGAGACCGCGCCCGTCGAGGACGCGGAGGAGGTCGACGACGCCGCGGCCGAGGAGACCGGCACGAGCGGCGAGCTGCCCGACTGGGCGAACCCCGTCACGAACCCGGGCGAGCAGATCTCGACCTTCACCATCGGCGACGTGCGCGTCGACGTCTACCAGGTGGGCGTCACGCAGGCGACGAAGGACGGCCTGTTCGTCGACCCGGAGAACAACCTGCCGATCATCGCCGAGGGCGACGACATCGTCTTCGTCAACTACGTCATCACGAACGAGGGCGCGCCGATCGACCTCGGCTCGAGCCTCGTGAGCATCGACGAGCGCTACGACGACTGGCCCTACATGCAGGGCATGGACACCATCGTCGACGACGACCTGTACGAGGCGCAGGGCGTGAACGACGACGGCATGGCGCCGGGCGCGTACCGCGAGCCGACCGTGTACACGTTCGGCACCGGCCAGTCCTACTCGTACGCGACGAACTTCCGCTACCAGTCGGGCTCGCCCATCACGTTCGACGGCACGATCGTCCCGGTCGACGCCGAGGGCGAGCTGCTGCACGACGAGCGCATGGAGGGCGAGGGCACCGGCACCATCTCCTGACCTTCGCCGGGCCTCGCGGCCCGCGGCCGCGCGCGAGCGCCCCGGTCCCTCGGGACCGGGGCGCTCCGTCGTCTCACCGGCGAGCATCGCACCGCCGCCGAGCGTCGCCTCACCGCCGCGTGAGGTCCGCGTAGCCCGGATGGCGCTCGATGTAGGCGCGGATGAACGGGCACAGCGGGACGACGCGCTCCCCCGACGCGCGGACCTGGTCGAGCGCGCCGACGGCGAGCGCGGAGCCGACGCCCTGGCCCTCGAACGCCGGGTCGACCTCGGTGTGCGTGAAGATCACCTTCCCGGGCTCGCGGACGTACGCGGCGAACCCGGCGACGACGCCGTCGTCGGTGCGGGCCTCGAAGCGGTCGCCCTCGTCGGTGACGGTGACGGTCGTGGTGCGGGGTGCGGGGCTGTCGGTCATGGCGACCATCGTCGCCGCCGCACGGTCGTCGGACAACCGGCGGCGGGCGGCCGTCGGACGACCGGCGACCCGCGCGCCGGACGCCGAGCGAGACCGTCGTCACGCGCCTCACAGCGCCAATTCACTACCGGGCGGACGGCTTCCGGGTGCGACACTGAGACGGTGGTCCAGGACTCCCCGTCGCGCGCTGACGATCCCGAGCACCCCGAGCACCGGCGGGACGACCTGACGACCGACGAGACGGCGTCGTGCACCCCGCCCGAGGCGCCCGCACGCGCCCCGCGCAACCCCTACCGCGCCGTGCTCGCGCTGCCCGGCGCGTGGCGGTTCTCCGCCGCGGCGCTCGTCGCGCGCCTGCCGATGTCGATGGTCGGCATCGGCACGATCCTCATGATCCAGGGCATCTACGGCGAGTACGCGCTCGCCGGCCGCGTCGCGGCGGCGCTCGTCGTCGCGCAGGCGATCGTGTCGCCGCAGATCGCGCGGCTGGTCGACCGGACCGGCCAGCGCGTCGTCATGCTGCCGATGCTCGCGACCGCGACGGTCGGACTCGGCGGGCTCGTCCTGTGCGCGGTGCTGCGCGCGCCCGAGTGGACGCTCTACGCGTTCGCGGCGCTCGCGGGCGCGACGCAGGGGTCGTACGGGTCGATGGTCCGCGCGCGCTGGACCCACACGGTGCCCGACGCGCGGCGCCTGCACACCGCCTACTCGCTCGAGTCGGCGCTCGACGAGCTCGTGTTCGTCGTCGGCCCGGTGCTCGCGACCGTGCTCGCGACGAGCGTGTCGCCGTCCGCGGGGCTGCTCGTGCCGCTCGTCGCGGCCGTCGCCGGCGGGCTCTGGTTCCTGTCGCAGCGCGCGACCGAGCCGCCGGTCGTGGTCCCGGAGCCCGGCGTGAAGCAGCGCTCCGCGATGCGGTCGGCCGGGATGATCGTGCTCGCCGTGATCTTCGTCGCGATGGGCATCGTGTTCGGCGCGACCGACGTGTCGACCATCGCGTTCGCCGAGGAGCAGGGGCAGAAGGGCGCCGCCGGGCTGATCCTCGCCGTCTTCGCCATGGGCTCGCTCATCTCCGGCCTCGTGTACGGCGCGCGCCACTGGGTGTCGCCGCTGTGGCGCCGGTTCGTCATCGGGATCGTCGCGCTCGCCGCGGGCGTCTCCCTGTTCTTCTTCGTCACCTCGATCCCGGTGCTCGCGGCGGTGATGTTCGTGACCGGGTTCGCCATCGCGCCGACGCTCATCAACGGCAACAACCTCGTCCAGAACCTCGTCGCGCCGAACCAGCTCACCGAGGGCCTCGCGTGGGTCGGCACGTCGCTCGGCGTGGGCGTGTCGATCGGGTCGTCCGTCGCCGGGTCGCGCATCGACGCGGGCGGCGCGCACGCCGGGTTCGAGGTCGTCGTCGCGGCCGCGGCGCTCGCCGTCGTGCTCGTGCTCGCCGCGCTCCGGTCGCTGCGCCGCAGCGCGGACCGCGAGGACGTCGCGCCGGCCCACTGACGCCCCGGCGCACCGTCCCCAAGCGGTCGAGTGCCGCCGAACCCGGGGTTCCGCGGCACCCGACCGCTCCGGTGACACGCGATCCCGGGTTCGGCGGGGTGTCGTCAGGCCCGGTCCGTGTCCGAGAGGTGGGCGCGCTCGCCCTCCTGGTCGAAGATCGTGAGGATCTCGACCGGGCCGTCGTGCGCGCCGAACGAGTGCGGCACCATCGTCGAGAACTCGGCCGCCTGGCCCTCCTGCACGAGGATCCTGCGGTCGGCGAGGTAGACGACGGCCGTCCCGGACAGGACCGTGAACCACTCGTGACCCGGGTGGACGCGCTGGTGCTCCGGGCCGACGGCACGCTCGGGCGTCAGGCGCATCTTCGCGACCATCGTCCCCGGCCGGTCGCGGGAGAGCAGCCACGTGGTCTCCCCCGGGCGGCGCTGCGGCTCGGGCCGGATGACCACGTCCTCGTCGTCGACCGGCTCGACGAGCTGGTCGAGCGTCGTGCCGAGCGCGCGGGCGATCGGCACGAGCTGGTCGAGCGCGATGCGCCGGTGCCCGGTCTCGATCCGGCTGAGCGTCGACGGGCTGAGGAAGCACCGCGCCGCGAGCGCGTCCAGGGTCCAGCCGCGCGCGAGGCGCAGCCCGCGGATGCGCTGGCGGACGACGGCGTCGAGGTCGACTTCTTGCGTCATGAGCAAGACCCTATGCCTCCGGCGCAGACCCGTCCTACCGTGGAGTCATGGACTCCCCCGAGCGCGACCACCGTCACGGCCACGGCCACGGGCCACATCGTGGGCACGACCACGCGCACGACCACGCCCCGCACGGGCACGACGCCGACGGGTTGGCCGAGCTGCTCGAGCTCGACGCGTCCGTGTTCGGCGGGCTCCTCGACCAGGCCGTCGCGGTCGCCGTCTCGCACGCGCCGGACCCCACGCGCACCGTCGTCGACCTCGGCGCCGGGACCGGCACCGGGACGCGCGCCCTCGCCCGCGCGTTCCCCGACGCGGAGGTCGTCTCCGTGGACGCGGACCCCGCGATGCTCGGACGGCTGCGCGACGGCCTCGCCGGCACCGGGCTCGAGGCACGCGTGCGCACCGTCGAGGCCGACCTCGACACCGGGTGGCCGGACGTCGGCACCGCCGACGTCGTGTGGGCGTCCGCGTCGCTGCACCACGTCGCGGACCCGGCGCGCGTCCTGCGCGACGCCCACGACGCGCTCGCGCCCGGGGGTCTGCTCGTCGTCGTCGAGATGACGGCGACGTCGCCCGTCCTGCCCGACGACCCGGCGCACGCCGACCTCGCCGCGCACCTCGAGAGCGCCGTGGCGCAGGCCGGCTGGAACCGCTACCCCGACTGGACGCCCTACCTGACCGACGCCGGGCTGGAGGTCGTCGACCGGCGCGAGCCGACCGCCGTCGTGCCGCCGGGACCGGACGCGTCCCGCTGGGCGCACGCGACCGCGGCGCGCCAGCGCGAGCACCTCGCGGAGCACCTCGATCCCGCCGACCTCGCCGCGCTCGACGCGGTGCTCGCGGCGACGGCGCCCGACGAGACCGACCCCGCGCCCACGCACACCGTCGGCGCCCGCGGCGGCCGCATCGTCTGGGCGGCCCGCCGTCCCCGCTGAGCGCACGAGAACGTCGCCGCCCGGGCCGATGCTCGCGACGATCTCACGCACCCAGCAGTGATACCCGTCCCTGTGCTGAGGAGAGCCATGACCACCACCACCCAGAACACCGTCCACGACGTCGCGATCGTCGGCGGCGGGCCTGCCGGACTGAGCGCCGCGGTGACGCTCGCGCGGTCGCTGCGCTCCGTCGTCGTGCTCGACGCCGGCGAGCCGCGCAACGCGCCCGCGGAGGGCGCGCACAACCTGCTCGGGCGCGAGGGCGTCCCCCCGCGCGAGCTGCTCGCCGCGGGTCGCGCCGAGGCCGAGGGCTACGGCGCCGAGGTCCGCGCCGCGCGCGTCGCCCACGCGAGCGGCGACGTCGAGTCCGGCTTCACGCTCACGCTCGACGACGGCGGGACGGTCCGCGCGCGCCGCGTGCTGCTCGCGACCGGCCTCGTCGACGAGCTGCCCGACGTGCCGGGCGTGCGGGAGGGCTGGGGCGCGACCGTGCTGCACTGCCCGTTCTGCCACGGCTGGGAGGTGCGCGGGCAGCGGATCGCGGTCCTCGCGACGGGCCCGGCGGCGGCCCACCAGGTGCTGCTGTTCCGCCAGCTCACGCCGCACGTCACGCTCTTCCAGCACACCGCCCCCGAGCCCGACGACGCCACGTGGGAGCAGCTCTCGGCGCTCGGCGTGCGCGTGGTCGAGGGCGAGGTCGAGCGGCTCGACGTCGAGGGTCGGGCCGTGCGGTCGGTCGTCCTCGCGGACGGGACGTCGTTCGCGGTGGACGCGGTCGTCGTCGGGCCGCGGTTCGTCGCGCGCGGCGAGCTGTTCGAGCAGCTCGGCGGGACGCTCGAGGACCACCCGGCGGGCCGGTTCGTGCCCGCGGACCCGCGGGGCATGACCGCCGTCCCCGGCGTCTGGGCGGCCGGGAACTCGAGCGACCTCATGGCCCAGGTCGGCGCGTCGGCGGCGGCCGGCGTCATGGCGGGCGCGGGAATCCACGGCGAGCTCGCCGTCGCCGACGCCGCGTCGGCGGTCGCACGCCGCCGCACCCCGTCCGTGGCGGCCCGCCCCTGACACCGAGCCCGTGCTTCCCGTTCACCACAGCACGCCGAACCCGGGGTCGCGCGTCACCTGGCGCCGCCGGTGACGCGCAACCCCGGGTTCGGGACACGTCGTGGCGTGCACCGTGACGCACGAGACGTCGGCTCGCGCTGCGGCCCGCGCGGGCCCGGCGCACGATGGGAGACGACCCCAGCCCAGCCGTGGAGGTACGTCATGCCGTTCGGAATCGGTCGCTCCCCCGTCGACAAGCGCAGCCGGACTGTCGCGGACCTGCTCGTCGCACAGCTCATCGAGGCGGGGGTGCGGCGGATCTACGGCATCGTCGGCGACAGCCTCAACCCCGTGGTCGACGCGGTGCACCGGTCCAACACGGGCGAGAACGCGGGCAAGGGCATCGAGTGGATCCACGTGCGCCACGAGGAGGCGGCGGCGTTCGCGGCGGCCGCCGAGGCCGAGGTCACGGGCAGCCTCGCGGTGTGCGCGGGGTCGTGCGGGCCGGGCAACCTGCACCTCATCAACGGCCTGTACGACGCCAACCGGTCGCGCGTGCCCGTGCTCGCCATCGCGAGCCACATCCCGAGCAAGCAGATCGGCACCGGGTTCTTCCAGGAGACCCACCCGGACCGCCTGTTCACCGAGTGCTCCGTCTACTCGGAGATGATCTCGAGCGCCGACCAGGCCCCGCGCGTCATCAACTCCGCGATCCACCACGCCTACGGCGCGCGCGGCGTCTCCGTCCTCACGCTCCCCGGCGACGTCGCCGACCTCGACGCTCCCGCCGCCGTGCCCGACGTCGCGTGCCGGCCCGCGCCCCCGCGCGTCGTCCCGGACGCGGGCGCCGTCCAGCAGCTCGCGGACGCGATCGGTGCCGCGAAGAAGGTGACGATCTTCGCCGGCGCGGGCGTGCGCGGCGCGCACGACGACGTCATCGCGCTCGCGGACAAGATCGCCGCGCCCGTGGGCCACTCGCTGCGCGGCAAGGAGTTCATCCAGTACGACAACCCGTTCGACGTCGGCATGTCCGGCCTGCTCGGCTACGGCGCCGCGTTCGACGCGATGCACGACTGCGACCTGCTGATCCTGCTCGGCACGGACTTCCCGTACGACCAGTTCCTGCCCGAGTCGGTCCGCACGGCCCAGGTCGACGTCGACCCGACGCACCTCGGACGCCGCACCCGCCTGGACCTCGCGGTCGTGGGCGACGTCGGCGAGACGGTGCGCGCGCTCCTGCCGCTCGTGAAGAAGGCGCGGTCCCGGAAGTTCCTGGACTCGATGGTCGCCAAGCACGAGAAGGCGATGACCGGCGTCGTCGGGGCGTACACGAAGAAGGTCGAGCGCACGACGCCGATCCACCCCGAGTTCGTCGCGGACACGCTCGACCAGGTGGCCTCCGACGACGCCGTGTTCACCGTCGACACGGGCATGTGCAACGTCTGGGCCGCCCGGTACATCACGCCCAACGGGAGGCGGCGCGTCATCGGGTCGTTCATCCACGGGTCGATGGCGAACGCGCTCCCCCACGCGATCGGTGTCGCGGCTTCGCAGCCCGGCCGGCAGGTCGTCGCCATGGCCGGCGACGGCGGGCTCTCGATGCTGCTCGGCGAGCTCGTGACGCTCAAGCACTACGACCTGCCGGTCAAGGTCGTCCTGTTCGACAACGCGAGCCTGGGCATGGTGCGCCTCGAGATGCTCGTCGACGGGCTGCCGATGTTCGGCACCGAGTCGCCCCAGGTCGACTACGCCGCCGTCGCGAACGCGATCGGCATCCCGGCGGTGCGCGTCGAGAAGCCGAAGGACCTGCGCCGCGCGCTCCAGGAGGCGCTGCACCGGCCGGGACCGGCGCTCGTCGACGTCGTCACGGACCCGCGTGCGCTCTCGATCCCGCCGAACATCACCGCGGGCCAGGTGCGCGGGTTCGCGGTCGCGATGAGCAAGGAGATCCTCGGCGGCGGCATGGGCGAGGTCGTGTCGATGGCGCGCGCGAACCTGCGCAACGTGCCGCGCCCGTGACGGACGAGCCGACCCTCGCCGACGTCCGCGTCACCGCCCGGGAGGTCTTCGGCTACCGCGACCTGCGCCCCGGGCAGCGCGAGGCGATCGCCGCCCTCCTCGACGGCCGCGACGTCCTGCTCGTCCTGCCGACCGGTGCCGGCAAGTCGGCGGTCTACCAGGTCCCTGGGCTCGAGCTGCCCGGGCCCACGCTCGTCGTCTCGCCGCTCATCGCGCTCCAGCAGGACCAGGTGCGGTCGCTGCTCGAGCTCGGCGACGACGACGCCCGGGCCGCGGCCGTGAGCTCCGCCGTGCCCGCCGCCGAGCGCCGCGCCGCGCTCGAGGCCGCCGCCGCGGGCGAGCTCGAGTTCCTGTTCCTCTCGCCCGAGCAGCTCGCCAACGACGAGGTCCTCGACGCGGTCCGCGCGGCCCGACCGAGCCTCGTCGCCGTCGACGAGGCGCACTGCGTCTCGACCTGGGGGCACGACTTCCGGCCCGAGTACCTCCGGGTGGGCGAGCGCCTCGACACCCTGGACCCCAGGCCGCCCGTGCTCGCGCTCACCGCGACGGCGTCCCCGCCCGTGCGCGAGGACGTGGCCGAGCGCCTGCACCTGCGCGACGCCGCGGTGATCGTCCGCGGGTTCGCCCGCCCGGGGATCGCGCTCGAGGTCGTGCGGGCCGTCGAGGCGGACGACAAGGACCGCGCTGTCGTCGAGCGCGTGCGTGCCGAGGCCGAGCACGGCGTCGGGATCGTCTACGTCGCCACGCGGCGCCGCACCACCGAGGTCGCCGACGCGCTCGCGCGGGCGGGCCTGCGCACCGCCGCGTACCACGGCGGCCTGCGGCGGGCCGAGCGCGACGAGGCCCAGCGGCGCTTCACCGAGGACGAGGTGGACGTCGTCGTCGCGACGTCCGCGTTCGGCATGGGCATCGACAAGCCCGACGTGCGGTTCGTCGTGCACGCGGACGTCCCCGGCTCCCCGGACTCCTACTACCAGGAGGTGGGTCGTGCCGGCCGCGACGGCGACCCCGCCGTCGCGGTGCTGTTCTACCGCCCGGAGGACCTGGGCCTCCAGCGCTACTTCGCGGTGAGCGTGCCCGACCGCGACGACCTGCGCGAGGTCGCTCGGGCCCTGGGCCGAGCCGGTGCGGAGGCCCCCGCGTCGGGGCCCGCGGGCGGCGGCCGGGCGCGGCTCCCCCGGCGCCTCGCGCGCCTGCGGGCGCTCGTCGAGGACGCGCGGGCGCTCGCCGGTGACGACGCGCGCCCGGCCGCGGTGGCCGACACCGCGCGGAACCTCGCCGAGGCCCGGCGCCGGGTCGACGACTCGCGCCTGCAGATGATGCGCGCGTACGCCGAGACGACGCAGTGCCGCCGCCAGTTCCTGCTCGCCTACCTCGGGGAGGACCTGCCCGAGCCGTGCGGCCGCTGCGACGCCTGCTGGTCCGGCACCGCCGCCGAGCGGTCGGCCGACGACCACGCCGCACCCTGGTCGACCGGCACGACGGTGCAGCACCCGGAGTTCGGCGCCGGGACGGTCATGGGGTACGAGGGCGACGACCGGGTCACGGTCCTGTTCGAGACCCACGGGTACCGGACGCTGAGCCTCGACGCCGTGGCCGAGCAGGATCTCCTCACCCCGTCCTGACCGCCCCGGGACGGGGCGTCCGCACCGGTAGCATCGCCGCGTGCTCACCAAGGCGTCGGTCACGCAGGACCAGGTCGCGGCCGTCGTGGCGCCGCTCGGCGAGGCCGTCCGCGTCGAGCCGCTGAGCGGCGGGATGTTCGCCAGCGTGCTCGCGGTGGACCTCGCCCCGCACCCGGACGGGGGCGGGCCCGACGGCGTCCCCGCGCGCGTCGTCGTCAAGGTCACCGGGGCGGACACGTCGCGGCTGCTGCGCTACGAGCACGGGATCCTCACCACGGAGGACGCCGCCTACCGGGCCGCGCACGCGGCCGGGCTGCCCGTCCCGCGCGTGCTGCACGCCGACCTCACGCGCGCGCACGTGGACGGCGACGCGCTCGTCGTCACGTTCCTCGACGGCACCCTGTGGAGCGGTCGCGAGCTCGATGCCGCGGCGACCGCCGTCGTGCGCCGGGGGCTCGGGTCGTTCATGTCGCGCCTGCACCGGATCACGGGCGACCGGTTCGGCTATCCGGCCCGGGTCTCGGACCTCGCCGCGGCCATCTGGCCCGACGCCTTCGCCCGCATGGTCGGGGCCGCGCTCGACGACGCGCGTCGGTGGGGCGTGGACCTCCCCGAGGCCCGGGTGCTCGACGCCGTCGCGCGCCACCGCGACCTGCTCGCCCGCGTGACGGTCCCCCGGCTCGTGCACGCGGACCTCTGGCCCGGGAACGTGCTGCTCGGGCGCGCCGACGACGGTCCGCAGAACGCCGACGACACCGACGACCTCGCGATCGTCGGGGTGCTCGACGCGGAGCGGTCGCTGTGGGGCGACCCGCTCTTCGAGCTCGCGGGGGCGGACCAGCTCGGCGCCGGGGCCGTCGACCCCGACCTCCTCGCGGGCTACGCCGCCGCGGGCGGCGACCTCGGCCTGGGCGACGGCACCCCGGGGTCGGGCGACGCCGACGCGTGGACGCGGCTGCGCCTGTACCGGGCGTACCTCGCGTGCCTGCTCGTCGTCGAGGTCGTGCCGCGCGGCTACGAGGGCGACTGGGTCGAGGGGTACGCCGGCACGGCGCGCGCGAACCTGCTGCGGATGCTGGACGAGCTCGGCTCCTGACCGCGTCCGTCGTACCTGGGGAGTGCTCCCCATGCCCGGACGCCTCGGGCGGGCTCTCGGCACGGTCGGGTCACGATAGGGTGTGCGTACGTTCACGACAACTCCACACGCCACGTCAACACGACGGTCCGCACGGCCGTCCGCACGGCCGTCCGCACGGCACCGACACACGCACGGCCGCCCGCCGCAGCAAGGGGACCTCGCATGATCGCGTTCATCGTCATCGGCATCGCCGGACTCGCCCTCCTGCTCCTCTCGCTGCTCGTCGGCGAGATCGTCGACCTGGGTGACGGCGCGGTGTCCGGGACGACGCTCGGCGTGGGTGGCGTGGTCTTCGGCGCCGTCGGCGTGATCGTGGCCTCCAACGACCTGCCGACGTGGCTCGCGTACGTGGGGTCGCTCGTCGTGGCGCTGGTCGTCATGGTGCTCGTGCAGGCCCTGGTCAAGCACCTGCGGGAGTCGGAGGACGGCGTGCCCACGTCCCTCGTCGGCGTGCAGGGGACCGCGACGACCGCGATCGACCCGTCCCGCGGCGAGGTCTCGCTGGACGCCGTGCACGAGCTCGAGCGCCGCCTCGCCTGGGCGGACGAGCCCATCCCGGAGGGCGCGCGCGTCGTCGTGCTCGAGCAGTCCGGGAGCCGCGTGCGCGTCCAGCGCCACTACCCCAACGACTGACCGCACGGCCGACCCGACCGGCGACGCCGCCCCGCGCCGTCGGCGGGTGCCGCGCACCGCACCACCGGCCGGACCGGCCGGGCTCGACCCCGACCGGCCCGTCCCGCACCGCCGCACGCCCTGACCTGCACGCACCCACGGAAGGAGACGCGCCCCGGCGCGGACCATGTTCGACGACACGAACCTCATCACGACCCTGGCGATCGTCGCCCTGGTCATCGCGTTCTTCGCGGTGGTCATCTTCATCAGCAAGCGCATCCGCCGCGTCCCGCCGAACGAGGCCCTGGTCATCGTCGGCCGCGGCGCGGGGCGCAGGGAGGCGGCGGGCAGCGGGCAGAAGGTCGTCGTCGGCGGCCGCACGTTCGTCTGGCCGATCCTCCAGCAGGGCTTCTCCATCTCGCTCGAGCAGCGCCAGATCGGCATCACGGTCGAGGGTGTGGACAAGAACCGCATCAAGATCGCCATCAAGGCGTCCATCAACTTCAAGGTCCGCGGTGACGAGGAGGGCGTGCGCCGCGCGGCCCAGCGCTTCCTCTCCCAGCAGGGCACGCTGACGGAGATCATCAAGGAGTCCCTCGAGGGCTCGCTGCGCTCCATCGTGGGCGACATGACGATCGAGCAGATCATCTCCGACCGCAAGGGCCTGTCCGACCGCGTCGTCGAGTCCACCAAGGCCGACCTCTCGGAGCAGGGCCTCCAGGTCGACCTGCTCAACATCTCCGACATCTCGACGCCGGGCTCGGACTACCTCTCGAACCTGGGTCGCGCCGAGTCGGCCCGTGCCCGCCAGGTCGCCGAGGTCTCCGAGGCCGAGGCGCAGCGTGCCTCGGAGTTCGCCGTCATCGACGCGGCCGAGCAGATCGCCGAGCGCCAGAAGGCGCTCGACCTCAAGCGCGCCGCGATCAAGGCGGACACCGACCGCGCGAACGCCGAGGCCGAGGCCGCGGGCCAGCTCGCGCGCGCCGAGCAGGACCGCCTCGTCGCGCAGCAGGAGCGCGAGGCGCTCGCCGAGCAGGCCCGCGTGACGCAGGAGCGCCTCGACATCGAGATCCGCAAGCCCGCCGAGGCCAAGGCGTACGCCGAGGTCCAGGAGGCGAACGCGCGCCGTGACGCCGCGAACGCCGCGACCGAGGCCGACGCGTACAAGCGCACCGTCATCGCCGAGGCGAACAAGACGGCGGCCATCCAGGACGCCGAGGCGTCCGCGCAGGCCGTGCGCCGCGCCGGTGAGGCCGAGCGCGACCGCCAGGTCGCCCTCGCGGCCGGTATCAAGGCCGAGGGTGAGGCCCGCGCCGCGGCGATCGAGGCCGAGGGTCGCGCCGAGGCCGTGGCGACCGACGCGAAGGCCGACGCGCTCCAGAAGTACGGCGAGGCGGCCCTGGTGCAGGAGCTCATCGAGCGCCTGCCGGAGATCGTGCGCGCCGCGGCCGAGCCGATCGGCAACATCCAGGGCATGACCGTCGTCTCGACCGACGGCGCGTCCGCGGTCACCAAGAACGTCGCGTCGGTCCTGGGCGAGGGCCAGGGCGTCATCAAGCAGCTCACCGGCGTCGACATCAACCAGCTCATCGCGAACCTCGCGGGCACGCAGCTCACGGGCTCGGGCGAGAAGGCGACGAACGGCACCTCGCACTGACCCTGACCGGCTCCCGCCGGTGCAGGACGACGGCCCGTCCGGACCTCCGGGCGGGCCGCCGTCGTGCGGGGGTGCGGCACGGCCGCGGCCCGCTCAGGTCCAGCCGAGGCGGCCGAACGCGTTCAGCGCGAGCAGGACGCCGAGGATCCCCAGCACCCAGCCGGTCATGTCGGTCGCGTTCCGCGTCAACCACGCGTCGAGCCGGCGCAGCAGCGGGTCGACCGCGCGCGCCGCGACGAGCCGCCCGAGCAGCAGCAGGAGCGCGGGCGCGACCATCACGACGCAGTAGGCCGCGAGGATGCCGCCGGTCGCAGGCCAGCCGACGTCCGACGTCGTGAGGAGCCCGATCGCGGCCAGGTACGGGAGCATCGTCCCGACCTCGAGGGCGACGGCGCCGAGCGCGAGCCCCATGAGCGGCAGCACGGAGGGACGGGTCCGTACCGCACCGGCACCGACCGCGTCCGCCTCGATCCCCAGCGCGCGCTCGCGCCAGCGGGACAGCCGCCCCGGGCGCCCGCCCGACGTCGTCCCGGACGTCACGCCGGGCGCGTCACCCGGGATCTCGCCGTGGACGGTGGGCCGGGCGCCGACCGTCGCCGGCGCCGCGGCGGCCGCGCGCGCGTCCCGCCGGGCCGTGCGCTTGCTGTCGAAGCGGAAGCTCAGCGCGAACAGCCCGATGCCGAGGAGGAGCTGCACGATCGCGGCGGCGCGCGTGTCCAGGGCGTCGCCGAACCGTTCGAGGAAGGCCCCGGCGCCCAGCAGCACGACGATCCCGACGGCCAGGTAGAACGCGGCGACCGTGCCGAGGTAGACGAGCACGCGCCCCGCACGGAGCCGACCCGGCGCGAGCAGCAGCCAGACCGGGATGAGGAGCGTGCCGAAGCTCGTGGAGTCGATGAGCGCCAGCACGACGAGCACGCCCGCCATGGCCGCGAGGCCCAGGCCCGGCCCGCCGACGGCGTCGAGGTCGAAGGGGATGTCCATGTCGTCGAGCCTCGCCTCCGGGGCGCGGTCCCGTCGTCGGGCGAACGACCGACCCGGAGCGCCCGGCGAGCCACCGGCGCGGACCGGGACGCCGACGTCGTACACCGTTCGACCGATCCGCGGGACGCCGCGCTGTGCTGGGATGGGTGCGTGAGGACGGAGGAGGACGACGCGGACGAGGCGCAGCGCGTCGCGCCCGGACACACCGGATGGCGGGCCGCTGCCCGGTCGCTCACGCAGGTGTGGCGCATCGAGGACCGTCGGAACGACCTCTTCTCCGCCGTCACGACGTTCGTCCTCGGGTGGGTCCTCCTCGAGGTGGGCCTGGTCGGGCTCGTCCGGGCCCCGTTCGTCGTCGAGCCGGCCGAGCCGTGGTGGCGCGTCGCGCTGCTCGGGGTCGGCTGCCTCCTCATCCTGGTCAAGCGCGCGCACCCGATCCTCGCGCTGCTCGGCGGCGTGGCCGTCATGGTCGTCGACCTGCGGTGGGGCGGCAGCCTCGCGGTCACGCTCGTCCTGTGGGACCTGCTCTACGCCGCCGCGCTCTGGTCGAGGCCGCGGGCGCGGGCGTGGCTCTGGGGCGTCGCGGTGACGGTCGCCGTGGCCGGGTCGGTCGCGGCGGGCGAGGCGGCCCGGGACGTGCGCGAGTTCGTGTACATGGGGCTGCAGCTCGGCGCCGTCCTCCTCGTGCCGATGTGGTGGGCGACCAACGTGCGCACCAAGAGCGAGCTCGCCGAGCTGGCCGGCGAGCGCGCCGACCTCGCGGCGCGCGAGGCCGAGACCGCGGCCCGCACGGCGGACCTGGAACGGCAGCGCGCGAGCGACCTCGAACGCATCGCCGAGCTCGACCGGCACGAGGCGGTCCGGGCCGAGCGTGCCGCGATGGCGCGCGACCTGCACGACGTCATCGCGTCGCACCTGTCGACCATCGCGATCCACTCGGGCGCCGCGCTCGCGCTCCCGCCCGACGCCGCGAAGGACCGGGCCGCGCTCGAGCAGGTGCGGGCCAGCGCCGTGGCGTCCCTCGACGAGATGCGGTCCATGATCCTGCTGCTCCGGTCCGAGGGGCGCCGCGACGACGGCGCGGGCGCCGCCCTCGACACCGTCGCCGCGCCCGGTCGGCTCGCGGGGCTCGACGCGCTCCTCGCCGCCGCGCGCGCGACCACGACGGTCGTGCTCGACGACCCCGACGGGGTCGCGACCGGCCCGCTGCCCGCCGCGGCGGACCAGGCGCTGTTCCGGATCGTGCAGGAGGCCGTGACGAACGCGGTCAAGCACGCGCCGGGGTCGCGCGTCACGGTGCGGCTCTCCCGGGACGGGGCCACCGTGGCGCTCGAGGTTCGCGACGACGGCCCTCCCGGAGCCGCACCGCCGGTCGACGGCCCGCTCAGCGCGGGTACCGGCCTGCTGACCATGCGGGAGCGCGCCGACGGCCTCGGCGGGACGTTCGCGGCCGGGCCGACGGCGGCCGGCGGGTGGACCGTGCGCGCGTCCGTCCCGGTCGCGGCCCGTCCGAGCGAGAGGGAGAGCGCGTGACACGCCGACCGGTCCGGGTGCTGCTGGCCGACGACCACGCGGCGATCCGCGCGGGCCTGCGTCTTCTGCTCGACGCCGCGGACGACGTCGAGGTCGTCGGCGAGGCGTCGGACGGCACCGCGGCGATCACGAACGCCCGGGCGCTGCGACCCGACGTCGTGCTCATGGACCTGCGCATGCCCGGGGTGGACGGCATCGAGGCCACCCGCGCCATCACCGCCGAGGGTCTCGCCGAGGTGCTCGTGCTCACGACGTTCGACCTCGACGAGTACGTCGACGGCGCGCTCCGCGGCGGCGCGGCGGGGTTCCTCCTCAAGTCGGCCGAGCCTGCGGCGCTGCTCGACGCGGTCCGTCGCGTCGCCGCCGGCGACGGCGTCCTCGCGCCCGAGGTCACCCGCCGCCTCCTCGCCGCGTTCGCCCGCGGCCCGGTGCCCGACGGCGCCCCGCACCCGGGACCGCCCGCCCACCCGGGCGAGCCGGGCCGCTCGGCCGCAGGGCCGACGTCGGGCACGGCCGGTGGCCCTCCGGCACCCGCCGCCGGGCCGCACGCCGGCGCGAACGGCTCGGCACAGGACCCACGGCTCGTCGACCTCACGCCCCGCGAGGTCGACGTGCTCGCGGCGCTCGGCCGCGGCCTCTCCAACCAGGGCATCGCGACCGACCTCTACATCACCGAGGCCACGGCCAAGACGCACGTCTCGCGCGTCCTCGCCAAGCTCGGCGTCGCGACCCGTATGCAGGCGGCCATCGTCGCCCGCGACACCGGCCTCGCCTGACCGCCGACCCCGCGGTACGACCCCGGCCCGCAGCGACGACCTCGGCCTCGACGGGCTGCACGGGCTGCCGCTCGTCGGCCACGTCCGCGGCCGGGGCGGTCGGCGCCGTGCGTCGCGGGTCAGGCCGGGACGAGGTCCGGGCTCTGCACGACGCGCGCCGCGTGCCGGGCACCCGCCGCCATCGCCTCCTCGACGCCCGCCCCGCGCAGGTGCGCATCGAGGAAGCCCGCGAAGAAGCCGTCGCCCGCGCCGTTCGTGTCGACGACGTGCGGCACGCGCTCCGCCGGCACCTCGACGAACCCGTCGTCGGCGGTGAGCGCGACGGCGCCGCGCGACCCGTGCGTGCACACCACGAGCCGCGCGCCCGCGTCGACCCGCGCGGCCATGAAGCCGCGCCAGTCCCCCAGCCGGTCCCCGCTGAGGAACACGTGCGTCCCCGCCTCGACCCACGGCCGGTGGAACGCGGACTCGCCGTCGTAGTCGTGCAGGTCGACCCAGACGTCACGACCGCGGGACACGGCGAGGTCGAGCACGGGCAGCGCGGGGACCGCGAGATCGACGACGACGGCCCGCGCCGCGTCGAGCGCCGCGACCGCGGCCTCCCACGACGCGCCCTGCGCGGGCACCTCGCCCGGTGCGCGCAGGTAGACCGAGACGCGCCCGCCGTCGTCGTCCATGAGGTTGAGGTGGCTCTCGGTGCGCCCGTCGGGCGAGGGCTCCGCGAGCACCCGGACGCCCGCGCCCTCGAGAACGGACCGGACGCGCGCGCCGTCGTCGTCCGCCCCGAGGACGGTGCGCAGCAGCACCGACCGGCCGAGCCGCGCGAGGTTGAGCGCCTTGCCCGCCGACGTCCCGCCCACGGTGGCGCGGTGCGACCGGGCGAAGACCGTGTGCGGGGTGGGCGCGGGCAGCTCGTCGAGCTGGACGAGGAGGTTCCACGACGCCGGCCCGGCGACGAGGACCTCGGTCCGGGCGGGGTCGGGCAGCGCGGTGGACGGGTGCGTGGCGGCGGTCACGTCGCGCACTCTATCCCGCGTCAGTCCGTGACCGTGATGCCGAGGCTGTGCGCGAACGTCGCGGCGAGGCGCGCGAGCTGCGTGGAGTCGATCGTCGAGCCGCGCAGGGACTCGATCCCGCTCAGTTCGTCGATCTCCGCACCGCGCAGGTCCACGTGCGCCAGCGTCGAGGCCTGCACGTCGAGACGGCGGACGCGCGTGCCCTCGAACGCCACGCGCAGCGCGTCCGCGGCGACGAGGTCGAGCTCGTCGATCGTGCAGTCGGTGAACATCACGTCGCGCAGCGTCGCGCCGCGCAGGTTGACGAAGCCGAGCTTGCAGCCGACGAACCGGACCCCGGCCCAGGACGACTCGTAGAGCTCGGCCGACCCGAGGCGCGCGCCGCGCACCTCGACCTCGCGCCACCGGCCGCGCGTCCCGCGCAGCACGGGCACGTCGAGACGGTCGAGCAGCACCTCCGTGAGCGTCACCGCCCCGAGGTCCGCCTCGTCGGCCCGCACCTGGTCGAGCCGCGTGGAGAACACGCTCGCACCGTGCAGGTCGAGGCGGTCGAGGCGGAGGTCGACGAGCTCGAACCCCTCGAGGTCGGCCTCCGCCTCGAGGTCGTAGGCGTCGCCGCGCTGGAGGTCGTCCAGCACGACGGGGTCGATCACGGGCGGCTCGGTCGTCGGCTTCTTCGGTGGCACGCCCCGAGCCTAGGGCGCCCTACCGACGCGCCGCCCGTGAGCGCTCCGGCCGGCCCGCGCCGCTCAGGGCTCGGGGTGGAGGGCGTCGTAGTGCCAGAACTTGCGCTGCGACCGCACCACGATCCACAGCACGACGACGCACGCCACGCCCCCGGCGACGGCGGCCCAGGCCTCGCCCACCCACGTCGCCTGGGCGCCGAGCACGAGCTCGCCGAGCCGCGGCCCGCCCGCGACGACGACGATGAACACGCCCTGGAGCCTGCCGCGCATGTCGTCGGGCGTCGCGGTCTGCAGGATCGTCTGCCGGAAGACGGAGCTCACGGCGTCCGACGCGCCCGCGAGCGCCAGCGCGACGCTCGCCGCGACGACCCCGCCCCCGAGGACGGTCGTCGGGCTCGTCGCCCCGACCCCCACCAGGACGAGGCCGAACAGCACGATCGAGAGCCCGTAGCCCGTGATCGCCCACACGATCACGCGACCCTGCCAGCGCACGCGCGACAGCCCGCCCGAGAACACCCCCGCGAGCACCGCCCCCACGGCGAACGCCGCGGCGAGCACCCCCGTCGTCGCCTCACCCCCGCCGAGGAACACGACGCCCGCGGCGGGCAGGAGCACGCGCGGCGACGCGAGCACCATCGCCGCGAGGTCGGCGAGGAAGGTGGTGCGGACGTTCGGCTGCGTCGCGAGGTACCGCAGGCCGTCCACGACCGACCGCCACCCCGCGACCCGGCGTCGCCGCCCCGCCTCCGCGGGCCGCGGGGTGTCGTCGCCGGTCAGGGGCGGGATGTCGGGGAGCCGCCACACCGCCCACAGCGCCGCGGTGAAGAGCACGGCGTCGATCGTGTACGCGACCTGGTAGCCCCAGAGCGCGACGAGGAACGCCCCGCCCAGCGGGCCGACGGTGAGCGCGACGTTCCACGCGATCGTCTGGAGCGCGTTCGCGGCGGGCAGGAGCCGGGGCTCGACGAGGCGCGGGATGATCGCCGACCGCGCCGGGTTGTTGATGGCGAACGCCGCGGACTGCGCGGCGACGAGGCCGTAGAGCACGCCCACCGAGTTCAGGTGCAGCCACGCCTGGACCGCGATGAGCGCGGTGATGACCCACAGCGCGGTCGACGCCGCGAGCGCGACCTTGCGACGGTCGTACGCGTCGACGAGCGCGCCGCCGTACAGGCCCAGCACGACGAGGGGCACGAGGGCGCAGATGCCGAGCACCCCGACCGCGAGCGACGAGCCCGTGAGCGCGTAGACCTGGAGACCGACGGCGACGACCGTGAGCTGCGAGCCGAGGTTGGAGATGCCGAGGCCCCACCACAGCCGGCGGAACGGCGGCGAGATGCGCAACGGCGTCGTGTCGGCGAGGAGACCGTTGACGCGAGCCACGATCGCCGAGCCTACGTCAGCGCTGCCACTCCCGTGGACGGCGGGCGGCGGGGCCGCGACGCTACGTGGTCCCTCTGCTCGTCGCGGTCCCGACGGGCGTCAGGCCGTCCCCACGTCGCCCGGGGTGCTCTCCGCCGCGCCCTCGCGCGCATCGGCCTCGCCCCACGCGTCCGCGTGGCGGTGCGGCTGCCCGGGCGGCGGCTCGTAGCCCGGGTGCGGTCCGGGCGTGAGGTACGTGCGCGCGAAGAACAGCGACGCGGCGAGGTCCTCGCGACGCTCGGCCGCGGTCCGGGCGCGGCGCGTCGAGATCTCGACGACGACGTCGCCGGCCCACCCGCGCCGCACGAGCTCGGCGAGGACCCGGTCGCACGGCTGGTCGCCGCGGCCGGGGACGAGGTGCTCGTCCGTGATCGACGACGACCCGTCGGCGAGGTGGACGTGCGCGAGGCGGCCGTCGAACACGTCGAGCAGCGCGAGCGCGTCCTGCTGCGCGACGGCGGCGTGCGACAGGTCGAGCGTCACGTGCTCGTACCCGTGCTCGGACGGGTCCCAGCCCGGCAGGTACGCCTGCATCTCGCGCTTGCGGCTGCGCCAGGGGTACATGTTCTCGACCGCGATGGTCACGCCCTCGGTCTCGTCGAGCTCGCCGACGAGGTCCTCGAACTCCCGCGCGTACCGGTACTGCCACCGGAACGGCGGGTGCACGACGACGGTGCTCGCCCCGACCTCCTGCGCGAGCCGGACGCTGCGCCGGAGCTTGGGACCGGGCGAGCGCCCCCACACGCGCTGGCTCACCAGCAGCGTCGGCGCGTGGATGCTGCGGATGGGGACGTCGTGCTCGGCGGCCAGCCGCCGGAGCGTCGCGGCGTCCTGGGTCGTCTCGTCGGACCACACCATGACCTCGACGCCGTCGTACCCGAGGTCGGCCGCGGCCTCGAAGGCGTACGGGGCCTTGCGCGGGTAGACGCTGGCCGTCGAGAGCGTGACGTGGATGCGCTGCGCCTCTCCCGCGGACGGGGAGGACGCGCGCGGTGTCGTCGCGTCGGACATGCCGGTCACCCTAGACCCGTCGGCTGTGCCCCACACCCAGCAGACCTTCCGCTGGGGAGAACCCGCGCCCCGACCTAGCCTGGGGTCATGGCGGCGACGGCGCGCGTCATCGACATCCACGTGGTCGCGGACTCGACGGGAGACACCGGGACCCGCGTCGCGCGCGCCACGCAGGCGCAGTTCCCCGGGCAGCCGGTCCGGGTCGTGCGCCACCCGCGGCTGCACAGCGCGCGAGGCGTGGACGACGTCGTGGCCCAGCTCCGCGCCGACCCGGCCGCGGCCGTGGTGTTCTGCACCGTCGTCGACGACGCGCTGCGCACGCGCGTGCTGGAGGCGTGCGCGGCGCTCGACGTCCCGTGCGCCGACCTGCTGGCCCCCGCCCTCGACGCGTTCACCGCGCGCACGGGCGCGCAGCCGGCGCGTGTCGTGCAGCCCGTCGGGCTCGCCGCGGACTACTTCGACCGCATCCACGCGATGGAGTTCGCGGTCGCGAACGACGACGGCCACCTCACCGACGGGCTCGACGAGGCGCAGGTCGTGCTCGTCGGGGCGTCGCGGACGGGCAAGACCCCGCTGTCGATGTACCTGGGCTACCTCGGCTACCCCACCGCCAACATCCCTCTCGTCCCGGGCGTCGCGCCCCCGCGCGAGCTGTTCGAGGCCGAGCGCTGGAAGGTCGTGGGCCTGACGATCGACCCCGAGCGCCTGCTCGAGATCCGGCAGCGCCGCGTGCACGCCATGGGTGCCACCGGGCTCGGCGGACCCGCGGGCCACGGGGACCACAGGGGCACGGCACTCGGCGGGTACGCCGACCTCGCCCGCATCCACGACGAGCTCGCCGAGGTCGCCCTGCTCCAGCGGCGCCTCGGCTGCCCCGTCCTCGACACCACGACCCTCGCGCTCGAGGAGGCCGCGGGGCGCGTCGTCGAGCTCGTCACCGCGCGCCGTCGCGCCCTCGCGCCCGACGACGCACCGCAGCCCCCGGGCGACGACCTCGCCCGCGCGACCCCGCAGACCCGCCCGGCGGACCGCCGTCGGGCAGGAGACAGCGCGGCCACCGCCGCCGACCACGAGGAGCAGCCATGAGCGACCGGTACGTCTACGACCTCGCGGAGGGGCGTGCGGACATGCGCGCCCTGCTGGGCGGCAAGGGCGCGGGGGTCGCGGAGATGCGCCGCATCGGCGTGCCCGTGCCGGACGGCTTCACCGTGACGACGGCGGCGTGCGTCGCGGCCATGGAGCGTGGCGGGTCGTGGCCGGACGGCCTGTGGGACGAGGTCGTCGCGCACCTCGACGCGCTCGAGGCGCGCACGGGGCGACGCCTCGGCGCGCGCGAGCGCCCGCTGCTCGTGTCGGTGCGCTCGGGAGCCGTGTTCTCGATGCCCGGGATGATGGACACGATCCTCAACCTCGGGATCTCGGACGACTCGGTCGAGGGGCTCGCGGCCGAGTCCGGCAACGCGCGCTTCGCGTGGGACTCCTACCGACGGTTCGTGCAGATGTACGGCGAGGTCGTCGAGGGCGTGCCCGCCCACGCGTTCGCCGACGAGCTCGACGCGCTCAAGGCGCGCCGCGGCGTCGCGCAGGACACGGACCTGGACGCGGACGACCTGCGCGGGCTCGTCGCGACGTTCCGCTCGGTCGCACGGCAGCACACGGGCGAGGACCTGCCGACGGACCCGCGCGAGCAGCTCCGGCGGTCGGTCGACGCGGTGTTCGCGTCGTGGGGCAACCCGCGCGCCGCGGTGTACCGGAGGGCGAACGGCATCCCGGACGACCTCGGCACCGCGGTCAACGTCATGCAGATGGTGTTCGGCAACAAGGGCGCGACGTCGGCGACCGGCGTGTGCTTCACGCGCAACCCCGCCACGGGGGCCAAGGAGCTCTACGGCGAGTTCCTCGTGGACGCGCAGGGCGAGGACGTCGTCGCCGGCATCCGCACGCCCCGGCCCCTCGCGGAGATGGAGACCGTGCTGCCCGACGCGTTCCGCGAGCTGCGCGCGACCATGGACCGGCTCGAGCAGCACTACGGCGACCTGCAGGACATCGAGTTCACCGTGGACGACGGCGCGCTCTACCTCCTGCAGACCCGGACCGGGAAGCGCACCGCGCAGGCGGCGCTGCGGGTCGCCCGCGAGCTCGTCGACGAGGGCGTGATCGACCGGGACACCGCGCTGCGCCGCCTCGATCCGGCACAGCTCGACCAACTCCTGCACCCGGCGCTCGACCCCGGCCACGGCGCGACCCCGCTCACGCGCGGGCTCAACGCGTCGCCCGGGGCGGCCGTCGGGCGCGTCGTGCTCGACGCCGAGACCGCGGCCGAGCGAGGCAAGGCCGGCGAGGCCGTCGTGCTCGTGCGGTGGGAGACGAACCCGGACGACATCGCGGGCGTCATCGCCGCGCAGGGCGTGCTCACCGCGCACGGCGGCATGACGTCGCACGCGGCGGTCGTCGCGCGCGGCATGGGCAAGCCGTGCGTCGCGGGTGCCGGCGCGCTGCGGATCGACGTGGAGGGGCGCCGCGTCCACGTCGGGGACCACGTGCTCACCGAGGGCGACACGATCACCCTCGACGGCACGACCGGCGACGTCTACGCGGGCGCGCTGCGGCTCGTGCCGCCCCAGGTCACCGACGACTTCCGCGCCGTGCTCGGCTGGGCCGACGACGTGCGGCGCCTCGGCGTGCGCGCGAACGCCGACACCGGCGAGGACGCCGCGAAGGCCCGCGAGCTCGGGGCCGAGGGCATCGGCCTGTGCCGCACGGAGCACATGTTCATGGCGCCCGACCGGCTGCCCGTGGTGCGCGAGATGATCCTCGCGGAGACCGACGCCGCGCGCGCCGCCGCGCTCGACCGCCTGCTGCCCATGCAGCAGGGCGACTTCGAGGAGATCCTCACGGCGATGTCCGGGCTGCCCGTGACCATCCGGCTCCTCGACCCGCCGCTGCACGAGTTCCTGCCGGACCTCGTCGAGCAGTCGCTGCTGGTGCAGCGGCTCGAGGACGAGGTCGGGGACCCGGGCGCGCCCCTGCACGGGACGGACGCCGTCGCGGAGGGCTGGGCCGCGGCGGCCGGCGGCGGGGAGACGACGGCGCGGCTCGCCCGCGCGCGCCGCCTCCTCGCGCAGGTGCGCCGGCTGAGCGAGATGAACCCCATGCTCGGCACGCGGGGTGTGCGGCTCGCGCTGCTGCACCCGCAGATCGCGGCGATGCAGGTACGGGCGGTCGCGCGCGCGGCGCTCGCGGTGCGCGCGGCCGGGCACGACCCGCGCGTGGAGATCATGGTGCCGCTCGTCGGGTTCTCCGAGGAGCTGCGGCGGATGCGCGAGGTCGTCGACGCGACGATGGCGGAGGAGCTGGCGGGCGCGGACGCCCCGCTGCCATACGCCGTCGGGACGATGATCGAGCTGCCCCGCGCGGCGCTCGTCGCGGACCGCATCGCCGAGCACGCGGAGTTCTTCTCGTTCGGCACGAACGACCTCACGCAGACGACGCTCGGCATCTCACGCGACGACGCGGAGGGGTCGTTCCTCACCGCGTACCTGGAGGCGGGAGTGGTGGGCACGAACCCGTTCGCGACGATCGACCGGGACGGGGTCGGGGAGCTCGTGCACGTCGGGCTCGAGCGCGGGCGCCGCGCGCGGCCGGGGCTGCACGCCGGGGTGTGCGGCGAGCACGGGGGCGACCCGGCGTCCGTCGCGCTGTTCGACGAGATCGGGCTGGACTACGTGTCGTGCTCGCCGTACCGGGTGCCCGTCGCGCGGCTCGCTGCCGCGCGCTCGACGCTCGACCGGCGCGACGGGGTGCGCACGGCACGCGACGTGTGACCCGGGTGGTGCGCCCGCGGCGCCGTCGGCAGCAGCGCTCGGACCGGAGGTCCTCGGGCCCTCGCCTTGTGGGCGGCGATCCCCTAGGATGCACTGGTCCAGACCACTTGTCTGCCGGAGGAAACACCATGGACCGTGCCGTCGTCGTCGCGATCACCGAAGGCCTTCACGCCCGCCCCGCCGCCCTGTTCGTCAAGGCCGCCGCCGCCCAGCCCGCCCCCGTGCGCATCGCCAAGGCGGGCGGCGACCCCGTCGAGGCGGCGAGCATCCTCAGCGTCATGACGCTCGGCGTGACCGCCGGGGACGAGGTCGTGCTGTCGACCGACGCCGACGGCGACGACGCGAGCGCCTCCATCGACGCGCTCGCGTCGTTCCTGGAGCAGACCGAGGTCGCCTGACCTCTCTCTACTCTCTCTACTCTCTCTACTCCCCCGGCGTAGCATCGTCGACCACGACCTCACGCCCCGTCGAGAACGACATGGGGGTCGTTATCCAGCGGATAACGGCCCCCATGTCGTTGTCGGCGCCCGTGAGGTCGACTACAGACCCAGGTCGTCCAGGATCGGGAGGCGGGACCGGACGGCCGCGCGGGCGGCGTCGGGCGTGGGCTGCTGGAGCGCGAGGAACGCGAGCTCCTCGCACTGGTCGGACGTCGTGGCGGCCAGCACCGCCGCGACGTCGGCGAGCGCGCGCGGCGTCATGGACAGCGAGGTCACGCCGAGCCCCACCAGCACCGGCGCGAGCACCGGGTCCGCCGCGGCCTCGCCGCAGACGCCGAGCGGGCGCCCGTTGAGCGCCGCCCCCGAGCCCGTCGCCCCGACGAGCGCGAGGACCGTCGGCTGCCACGCCGTCGACAGGCGGGCGAGGTCGGAGACCTCGCGGTCCGCGGCCATCGTGTACTGCGTGAGGTCGTTCGTGCCGATGCTCGCGAACGACGCCTTGGCGAGCACCCAGCGCGCCCCGAGGGCCGCGGCGGGCACCTCGATCATCACGCCCGCGGTGCCGAGGCCGTGGTCCGCGCACAGCGCGACGAACGACTCCGCCTCGTCGGGCGTCGCGATCATGGGCGCCATGACCCACACGTCGGCCGACTCCGCCGCCGCGGCGCGCGCGATCGCCGTGAGCTGGCGGTCGAGCACCTCGGGGTGGCGCCGCGCGGTGCGCAGGCCGCGTACGCCGAGCGCCGGGTTGGGCTCGGCCTCGGGCGTGACGAACGGGAGCGGCTTGTCCGCGCCCGCGTCGAGCGTGCGCACGACGACCTTGCGGCCGCCGAACGCGGCGAGCACCTCGCGGTAGGCCGCGACCTGCTCGTCGATCGTCGGCTCGACCGTGCGACCCAGGAAGCACACCTCGGTGCGGAAGAGCCCCACGCCCTCCGCGCCCGCCTCGGCGGCCGCCCGTGCGTCCTCCCCGTTCGCGACGTTGGCGAGGAGCTCCACCCGGCGGCCGTCCGCCGTCCGGCCCTCGCCGTCGAACCGGCGGCGCTCGCCGCGCGCCCCGCGCGCCGCGACGACGGCGGCCACGTCCTCGGCGGACGGGTCGCGCTCGACCGTGCCGAGCCCGCCGTCCACGAGCACCGTCGCGCCGTCGTGCAGCGTCAGCGCGTCCTCGACCGCCACCACGGCCGGGATGCCGAGCGCCCGGGCCAGGATCGCGGTGTGCGACGTCGGCCCGCCGCCCCGCGTCACGACCGCGAGGACGCGCTCGGGGTCGAGCTGCGCGGTGTCCGCGGGAGCGAGGTCGTCCGCGACGAGCACGAACGCGAACCCCGGGTCGGGCACTCCCGGGGCGGGCAGGCCGAGCAGCGTCGCGACGATCCGGTCGCGCACGTCGCGCACGTCGCGCGCCCGCTCGGCCATGAGCCCGCCGAGCGCCTCGAGCTGCCCGACGACGACGCCCGCCGCGTCCCACACGGCGCGCGCCGGCGTGGTGCGCTGCTCGCGCACCCGCCCGACGGCGTCGCGCGCCAGGGCGGGGTCCGCCGCCATCGCGGCGGTCACGCCCAGCACCTCCGCCGCGGTGCCCTCGGCCCGCGCGGCGCGGGCCGTGAGGTCCTCCTGGACGGTCGTCACCGCCGCGAGGACCTGCGTCACCGCGAGGTCCACGTCGGCGTCCGTGCTGTCCGCGGCGAGCGGGGCCGCAGCGGGCTCGGGGACCGGGTCGGGCATGCGCACGACCGTCCCCGCCCCCCGCCCGGGGCTGACCGGTACGCCGGTCAGCCCCGGGTCGGAGACCCGCGCGGGTGCGCGCGTCGCGTCGTCGGAGACGGTCACGCCGCGCCTCCGCCGCCCGAACCGGTGCGGCTCGGGACGTCGGCCTCGGTGCCGCCGGCGGCGCGGTCGTCGCGCCCCGTCGCCCGGACGTCGGACGCCGGGGCGTCGGCCACCGGGGCGTCGGTCGCCCCCGTGGCTCCCGTCGCCTCGACGGCGCCGTCGGTGTCGTCCTCGCGCCCCGGGGTCCGCAGGTTCCAGCGGGTGATGACGAAGCGGAAGAGGAAGTAGTAGATCAGCGCGTACCCGAGCCCGACGGGGATGAGCAGGAGCGGCATCTCCGCGATCCGGAAGTTCAGCAGGTAGTCGATCGCGCCTGCCGAGAATCCGAAGCCGTCGCGGATGCCGAGCGCGTTGACGAGGGCGAGCGACGTCCCGGTGAGGACCGCGTGGATGACGTACAGGGGGTAGGCGACGAACACGAACGCGAACTCGAGCGGCTCGGTCACGCCCGTGACGAACGAGACGAGCGCGGCCGAACCCATGATGCCCGCGACGACCTTGCGCTGGGCCGGCTTGGCGGTGTGGACGATCGCGAGCGCCGCGGCCGGGAGGGCGAACATCATGATGGGGAAGAAGCCGGTGAGGAACGTGCCCGCCGTGGGGTCGCCCGCGAGGAAGCGGAAGATGTCTCCCTGCGCGACCGTGCCGTCGGCCGAGGTGTACTCGCCGAACTGGAACCACGGCAGCGAGTTGAGCAGGTGGTGCAGACCGATCGGGACGAGCAGGCGGTTGAGCGTGCCGAAGATGAACGCCCCGAGGATCGTCGACCCCGTGACGAACCCGCCGATCGTGTCGTTGATCAGCCAGTCGAAGGCGGGGTAGATCAGGGCACCGACGACGGCGATGAGGACCGACACACCCGCGGTGACGATCGGGACGAAGCGTCGCCCGCCGAAGAACGCGAGGTAGGGGGGCAGCTTGATCCGGTAGTACTTCTGGTAGAGCAGCGCCGCCGTGAGACCGATGACGATGCCACCGAGCACGCCGTAGTTGATGAGTTCCTGCGCGTCGCCCTCGGCGGGCTTGCCGAGCACGTACGGCGAGAGCGAGTCGCTGACGCCCTTGAAGACGAGGTATCCGATGAGGGCCGCGAGGCCGGTCGTCCCGTCGGACTTCTTCGCGTACCCGACCGCGACACCGAGGGCGAAGATGATCGGCAGGTTGGCGAACAGCGCGTTGCCGGCCGCGCCGAGCACGTCGGCGACGGGCTGCATCCACGCGAAGGTGCCGGCGACCCCGTCGGCGCCGAGCATGTCGGGCTGCCCGAGCCGCAGCAGCAGCGCGGCGGCGGGCAGGGACGCGATGGGCAGCATGAGGGAGCGCCCGACGCGCTGGAGCTGCGCGAAGCCGGGCACCCCCTTCTTCGTCCTCGTCGGTTCGGCGACGGTGGTCATGTGTCGATCTCCTCCTGGGTGGGCCTGGGGCGCAGGCCGAGGTGCGTCGTGCGGCAGCGGTGGCGCGACGTCGTACGGGCGTCGTTGCCGGTCTCCGGGCACGCCGAGGACGACTGGGGTCGTTCCTGGCTCGTCGTGCCGGACATCCGGTCCAGGTTGTCTGGACCACTTGCAGGAAGAGTGGTCTAGACCTCATGATGTGTCAACCCCCGGAGGTGACCCGGGACACACGGACAGGTCCAGGACCCGCGTCGCCGCAGGTCGCAGGACGGACAATGCACCCGTGGAGATCGAGGCACCGACGCAGGGTCGTCCGTCCGTCCAGGGCACGGACGCGGACGAAGGACCAGGACGAGGACGAGGACGCGGCACGACGATGAGCAGGTCACGATCGCAGGCGAGCGAGCACAAGTACCTCACGGTGCGCGCCTACCTCGCCGACCTCGTGGCGAGCGAGCTCTCCGTCGGCGACGCGGTGCCGTCCGAGCGCAGCCTCACCGAGAAGTTCGGTGTCTCGCGCATGACCGTGCGCCAGGCGATCGACGCGCTCGTCACCGAGGGCGTGCTCGAGCGCTCGCAGGGCCGCGGGACGTTCGTCGCCCCGCCGCGCGCGGACTTCGAGATGCGCCTCACGACGTTCGGGGAGGAGGCGCGCCGTCGCGGCATGGAGCCGGGCACCGACGTGCTCGAGGTCGGCACGGCGCCCGCGCCGGCGTCGGTCGCCGAGTCGCTCGGGCGCGCGACGGGCGACCCCATGCACCACGTGGTGCGCCTGCGCTCCGCCGACGGCTCGCCCATGAGCGTCGAGGAGGCGTGGATCCCCGTCGACCTCGCCCCGGACCTGCTCGACGACGGCGTCCCCGAGAGCCTGTACGGCGCCCTGCGCGAGCGCGGCCTGGCCCCCACGTGGGGCGAGGACACGATCACCGCCTCCGACGCGACCGTCCAGGAGCAGAAGCTCCTCGGGCTGCGCGCGTCGCGGGCCGTCATGCGCACCGTCCGTCGCACGTTCGCGGGCGACGCGCCGCTCATGTACTCGCGGTCCAGCTACCGCGGCGACCGGTACAGCGTGTTCGTCCCGCTGCGCGAGGCGCGCCCGACGCTCGTGCCGCGCACCGGCGGCTCCCCGGCGTCGACCAACGCCCCCGCGGACCCGGCCGCCACGGCGGACACCACCGACCCGACGCCCACCGACCACCTCGACCCCGTGCCAGTGCCGGCCCGGGCGACCGAAGGGAACGACCGATGACACAGTCCGACGCGGAGCGCGCCGCGACGATCCTCGCCGGCCTCGGCGGGGTGGCCAACATCGACGAGATCGACCCGTGCACCACTCGGCTGAGATCGCTCGTCAAGGACCCCGCGCTCGTCGACGCCGCGCTCCTGCGGCGCGCCGGAGCGTTCGGCGTCATGGTGAACGGCCGGGTCGTCCAGGTCGTCGTCGGCCCGCAGGTCGACACGATCGCGTCCGACCTCGCCGACCTCATGTGAGGACCCGGCACCACCACAGCACCACCGCCGTCGCACCACCCCGACGACGGCGCCCCGACCCCGCGCGCCCCGCGCACCCCGACCAGCACGGCAGCCGGCCGGGACACCTGACCCGGCCCCGGCCGGAACACGACCACGAGGAGCACCCGTGAGCAAGGCAGAGCAGATTCTCCGAGGCCTCGGCGGCGACGCGAACGTCGTCGACCTGGAGGCGTGCATCACGCGCCTGCGCGTCGAGGTCGAGGACCCGGCGCTCGTCGACGACGCCACGCTGACCGCCGCCGGGGCGATCGCCGTCGTGCGCTCGGGTGCCGCGATCCAGGTCATCGTCGGCCCCGAGGCCGACAACATCGCCTCCGACATCGAGGACCTGCGCTGATGGCCGCGCCGCTCACGGTGCTCGTGCCCGTCACGGGCACGGTCATCGACGTCTCCGACGTCGACGACCCCGTCTTCTCGGCCGGCCTCGTCGGGCCGGGGCTCGCCGTCGAGCCCGACGACGCGCAGGGCGGCGAGGCCGTCGCCCCCATCACGGGCACCGTCGTCAAGCTGCACCCGCACGCGTTCGTCGTCCAGCACGACGACGGCCGCGCCGTCCTCGTCCACCTCGGCATCAACACCGTCCAGCTGGGCGGCGAGGGCTTCACGACGCACGTCGCGCAGGGCGACCACGTCGAGCGCGGCACCGTCCTCGTCTCGTGGGACCCGAAGGCCGTCCGCGCCGGGGGCCGGTCGGCCGTGTGCCCGGTCGTCGCGCTCGAGGCCGCCCCCGACGACGTGACCTCGCTCGCGGAGGTCGGCGCGTGGGCCGCCCACGGCGAGGAGCTCCTCACCTGGGGCTGAGGACGCCGCGCCGAACCCGGGGTCGTTCCCCACGAGTGGCCCTCGCTAGGGAGCAGTCCCGGGTTCGACGGCGTCACGAGCCACAGAGCGGGGTGTGGGGCCTGAGCGGTTCTGCCGCTGCACGGAGGCCTCGTCTCGGGGCACTCTCCGGCATTCCTGGGCAAGGACGCTCCGCGAACGCCCGACGGCAAGTGCGGCCAGTTCCTCGGGCAACGAGGCCGTGCGAGCGGTCGCCAGCGCCGAGTCGGCCAGCGCCGCGACGAACCGATGGGTGTCCGGGCGCCGATCGAGCTCTGGCAGGACGGTCTCGGCCGCGTCGACCACGGCGTCGGCCGCTCGCGCGTGGCTGCGGCCGACGTCCTGGAGCGCCCGCCCCACCCGGCCCGCGACGACGATGCCTGAGGTCACGTGCCGTCCGATCTCGCGCCCCAGCTCGACACCGTCCAGCCCGCCCGTCGCCGCGAGGTCGGCCACGGCGTCGACGGCGGCGAGACGTCCCGCCGGGTCCTTCGCCGACATGCCCAGCACGAGCGCGGAGGTGACGACCGGGCACGTGCGCGACGCCCTCCCGAGCCCCGCGAGCACCGGCGCGGGGAACCGTGCGGACCGCACGGCCCGGAGCAGCGGTGCGTGGCCGTGCGCCGCGAGGAGGTCGGAGTGGTGGGGAAACATGAACGGCCACGCGTGGGTGCACAGGGCCGGGGTCTCGGCCGGGTACTGCTGCGGGTGCTCGCGGCCCACGAGAAGCGCGTCGAGGGCGTCCGTCCCTCGTCGCCGGGCGTCCGGTCCGGAGGCGTCCCACCACGAGACGATCGTGGCCCGCGGGCCGTCGCGGTCGTCGACCGGCACCTCGATCTCCGCGCACTCCCACCGGGGGACGTGTGCACGCAGGCGCGCGACGTCGTGCGCGAGCGCCGCGCCAGACGGATGCTGCGGCAGGGCGGCGAGGTCACCCGGATCCGGGAGCCGGAACGCCGCCAGCGCGGTGTCGAACGGCAACGGTTTCGCGTCCCCCGAGGTCCGCGCGAGGCGGTCCAGCACCGAAGCGACGTCGACGGCCCCGTCCTCCGTCGCCGGGAGAGCGAGGAGCGGTCGGCCCGGCGTACCACGCGCGGCATGGTCCGCGACCTCGCGGACTCGGGTCGACCACCACACGCCGAGCGAGTCCCCGGGCCGCACCCTCGGCAGCACGAAAGACGGCCCGGGGCGCCACGGGTACGGCACCGCGAGCCAGTTCCGGTAGCGCGGCTGTTCCGGCGGTCGTGCCCCACGGAGCCAGGCGAGGACGAGCGCAGCGACGTCGGCACCGGGGGCGCATCCCTGCCACGGCCCGGGCCAGGACTCTTCCAGGATCGACTCGGCGCGGGCGGCGAGAGCGTCCGCGCCGGCGGGTCGCTCGGCACCGGCCAGGCGCGCGACGCCGTCGAGCACGCGCTCCAGAGTGACGATCTCGCACGGCTCCTCGAGCGCACGCGCTGCCGCCTCCACCAGCTCTTCGGGGTCCTCGACCGGGGACACGCGCCGAGCGACCGGCAGCGGCATCTCCCCGAGCGGCTGCTCGAGCACCTGCACCCGTACCGGCTCCGCGGTGCCGCCCTCGAGCAGCCCCCGGACCCGGTCGCCGTACTCCGGGCGCGCTCGCGCGACCTTCGACAAGAACGTGCGCTGCGCCTGGACGACGCCCTTCGTCCGGTGCTCCAGCGCGACGTGGCTCACCTCCAGCAGCGCGTCGACGTCGAGACCGGCGTCGACGAGGCGGCCGAGCTCGCGCTGTGCCAGCCTCACCACCGCGGCCACCTCGCTCGCGAGTCCCCGAAGGTAGCGTGCCTGCTGCGCGGTGACCTCGGCGTCGGTCACGGAGAGGGCGTCGTGCAGCCCCACGAACCACCGCACGTCCACGGCTGCACGGTCAGAGAGAAACGCGTCGAGCACGGCGTCCAGCAGCCGCGTGCGGTCGACCGACGGTGACCCGTCGGGCTCCCCGTCGGGCTCCTGGAGCACGACGAGCGCGTGCTGCCACGTGCGCTCGCGATGCGTGGTGGAGGAGTCGGCCCAGGCGAGCCGGCGCCCGAGGGATTCCTCCTGGAGCACGTCCCACAGCTCACGGTCGAGGAGCGCCGGATCGTCGCGGAGCAGTCCGAGCACGCCACCGCGCAGGTCCCCACCGGCCGTCACCAGGGTCTCCAGGTACCCGGTGCCGGAGGGTCGGTCGCACGATCCAGCGCGGACGAGGGCGCGGGTCAGCGCCCAGAGGTCGTGCGCAGTGTCCGAGTCCGTCGCGGCATGCGCGAACGAGCCGAGCCACGACGGCGAGCGGTCCGTCAGCACCCGGACGGCGAGGGCGACGTCGGCCTGCTCGGCGCGGAGCCGCCAGACGTTCGTCATGACCTGCCGCACGCTCGTCGCACAACCCAGGAGGGCGAGGAACGTCGCGCGGTGCTCCAGCGTCGCGCGCTCCACCTCGTTCCGGTCGAGATCGGCCAGCAGACCCCGACCCAGCCGCGCACGGTCCTGCTCGGTCAGCGGAGCGAGGAAGGCCACCACGTCCTCCGCGGGCACCCGCCCGGTGATCCGGGCGCGCAGGTCCTCGTACTCGACAGACGCGACCGTGTGACTGGTCATGAGGCCTCCGCCGTCCGGGCCGCGAGCACGTGCTTGCACGGACCGCGCGAGTCGCGGTGCTTCGCGAACCACGGGCACGTGCACCGATCGCCCGCAGGACCGAGCCGTACGACGTACTCGACGTCGCCGCTGCGCACGTTCGCCGTGCGCTCGCCAGCGCCAGAGCGCGTGGTGCCGCTCTCGACCCACCGGACCGCCCCGTCCGCGACCAGCGCCCGGGCGCCGAGAAGACGAGGGTGCATCCGGTCGATCGCGTCCCGGTCGTAGGGGAGCTCGCGGTGGAAGTACGCGCCCTCGGCCGCGTCGAACCCGACCCGGCCGGCCGCACCCAGCCGCGACAGTGCGCGGCGGACCCGATCGACGTCCACGTCGGCCTCGCGCGCCAGCCGGTCGACGTCGACGACCGGCTCGAACGCGAGCAGCGCGGCGACGAGGTCCGCGTCGTCGACGGCCGCGTCGTCCGCGAGGTCCACGAGCACACCGCCTTCTCCGGAGAACCCCCGAGACCGGTCGGGGCTCAGGGCGAGCACGAAGCGTGCGTCCTTCAGCTCCACCTCCCACAGGCTCGCGGTGGGTTCCGGACCGCCGCGGGCGCCTGCGTACACGCGCAGCCCGCGGGAGAACCGCAGCAACGGCTCGATCGACCGCAACCGCTCGACACCGGAGATCCCCACGCTCGGCCCCGACGGTCGGCTCGCGAGGCGGAGCCCCGACGCGGCCCTCGTCACCCACAGCGCCCCGCGCGTCGGCGTGCGCGGGAGCGCGCGCAGGAATCGGCGGGCCTCTGCCGCGGGCACGTCTATCGCGAGCCTCATGTCGGCTGCCGCCACCTGCGCCTCCGCGAACCCGCGCAGCCACCGCTCCGGGAGCGGCACCTTCTTCTCCGTCACGGTCCGGTCGAGCGTCGAGACGACGACGTCCTCCCCGACCGCGAGGTGCAGCGGGTCGCGGGCACCGACACGCGCGAGCATCTCCCGGACGGGTGGGTTGAAGTCCACGTTCGTGGTTCCCGTCGCGAGCGCCGGGCCGTCCAGGCTGCCCGGGAGCAGGTCGAGCCGCGCGGACACGCCGCAGCACGCCGAGAAGCTCTCGAACCGCAGCCGGTCGCCGTTGCTCGTGACGACGGGGTCAGCGGCCCGGATCGCGGCGGCCACCATGCCGGGCGGGGTGTAGTAGCGCGTGCGGGCCACGCGCGCGACCGCGAGCAGCGCGACCGCGTTCTGCTCGGGGTGCCCGAGGAAGCCGTCGAAGAAGACCGGGTGCTCGGTCCACCCGGACGACGAGACGCCCCCGCTCGTCGACAGCAGGAGCTCGTTGCCGAGCGGTCCCGGGCACAGCAGCGACGGCCGCGGGTACGTCAGCGTCTGCTCCGTCGCGTTGGGCATGGCGGCAGCGTAGGCGCACCGGCCGACACGGTCGTCGCGACGGTCAGCAGGGCATCCGGACGGCACGACGTCGTCCACCGACGACGGGTGTCGACGATGGGTGTCAGCGCGCCGTGCGATCCTCCTCACCATGTACGCCGCCGTGCCCTACTCGCGCCTCGACGGCGTCGCTCGCGCCGACGTGCTCGGGCTCCTCCGCGAGCGCGGCGACTCGGTGCGCGCCGACCCGACGGACCGTGACTGGGAGCGCGATCAGGCGACCTGGCGCACCGTGGGCGACGTGCTCGAGCGACTCGCAGACGGTGAGCGCCCGGGTGCCCCGTCCGACAGCGCACCTCGATGGCTTGCCGGCGCGGCACGCCGACGGGTCGGCGAGATGGCACAGACGCTCGTCTTCCGTCCCGAGTTCCTCACGATCCGCACGCTGGAGCGCCTCGGCGCCGTCGAGCTCGAGCCGGACCGCGACTACGTCCTCGCCTTCGTGAGCGGGATGAGCGCCCGGCTCCGCGACGACGCGAGTCCCGCCTATGCGCTCCGAGAGGATCCCGAGCTGCTCGACCGCTGCTTCTGGCCGATGTTCGCCGTCGAGGGTGGTGGGCAGGTCAGTCTGACGAACGCCGACAAGTACGGCGGCGGGTCGTGGTGCGCCACGGTCGTCGAGCTCGTCGACGACGGCACGGTCGACCGAGGAAGGGTGCTCGACTCGTGCCTCGACGCGCTCGTGAGCGACCTCGGCGCCTACCAGGCCGGGTGGTTCTCGCGCACGTTCACCGCCCTCCGCCCCACGCCGGACGAGCTCGCGGCCCGGCAGGCTGCGCTGCTCGCGGTCGCCCGGTCGACCGTTCCGGCATCGGTGACGTTCGCTGTCGACCGGCTACGTGACGTCGAGAAGGCGGGGATTCTCGACGACCGGAGCGTCGCCGCCGGGCTCGGCGCAGTGTTCGCGACGGCCGGCAAGGGCGCCGCGACGAAGGCCGTCCGGCTCCTCGAGACCGTCGCCACGCGCCTCCCCGGGGACCCGGCCGTCGTCGACACGGCGGTCCGCGCGCTGGACCAGCCGCACGCGGACGTGCAGGCGCGTGCGCTCGACGTCCTGGAACGAGCCGGGGCGCTCGACCGCGCGCTCGGCGCATCGGTCCATCCGACCCTCGCCGCCCGCGTATCACCACCGCCCGCGGCCCTCGACCCGTCCGCGCCCGCCGATCCACCGGAGTGGTCGCCGCCGTCCCTCCTCCTGCCCGGCCCGGTCTCCGCCGACGAGCTGCTGGTGCGCACTGCAGCCCTGCTCGAGGACGCGTCGGACCCGCTCGAGGTGGAGCAGGTCCTCGCGGCTCTTGCCACCGTCGGTGATGCGTCGGTCCTCACACCCGTCGCGCGGCGGGCGCGCACGGTGGCCGAACGCGACCGGCAGGGTGGCGAGTGGGGATCTCCGGTCGCCGCGGCCGTCGCGGAGCTGGTTCTCACGGCGTGCGGAACCCCGCTCCCGCCGGACCCGTACGGCGTCGCGCCTCCCGTGGAGACCGGGTTCCTCCGCGCTCGACTCGCCGAGATCGGCTCGACGATGACCGGCGGCACTCCGAGGTCCCAGTTGCTCGCCACGCCGACCTCGGGTCCGTGGGTCGCTCCGGGCGTCCTCGTCGCCCGGCTGCTCGCCACGCTGCGCGCACCGGCATCACCGAGGCACCACGACCTGGTGGGCGCCCTCCTGCGCCTCCACGTCGACGGGCGTCCGTCGGCGCTCGGCACCTGGCGGGCGGCAGAGTTCCCCGCCGACTCGGCACTCTCCCGGGTCGTCGTGCACGCGCTCGGCGGGCCGCCGCCGTCGAGCGACGACGTCCGACGCGACGTCGAGGACGGTCTCGCCGCGTGGTGGGTCGCGGCGGCGCGAGCGAGGGACCCGCTCGGCGTCGATCCCGTGCTGGTCGAGGCCGGCCTGGGAACGACCGGTCGCGGCCTGCCGATCACCGCGAGCGTCCGACCGCGCGCGGAGCACTCGCACGGACAGACGCACTGGCGGTTCACCGTCGCCGTCCCCCGCGAGTCGCCGCACACGACGACGTACACCGAGCCGCCGGCGGTGACGAGCCGCACGATCCGGCACTACGAGACCGACCATCTCGCAGACTGGCACGCGTGGACGGCGACGACGTTCCCGCACGACGCCGAGCACTTCCTGGTGGCCGGCGTGCGCTCGGTGCTCGACGCGTCACTCACCTGGTCCACCCGCGAGCCGGACGTCCCGATCGTCCTCGACGCCCTGCTCACCCATCCGGGACGCACCGGCGCCCTTGCCGCATCGACGGTCGCGGCCGGTCTCGCGGCGCGCGAGCAGACCGACCGTATCCGCGCGGCGGACGTGTTCGCCGCCCTCGTCGTGCCAGGACGCGTCGGCACGACAGAGATCGCCGACGCGATGGCCCTGCTCGCCCCGGCCGCGACCGTGACGCGCTGGGGAGCCGCGCTCGGCGACGCGGCCGAGGCGGCCCCCGGGGCGCGCGAGGCGGTCGTCGACGTGCTCGTAGGGCTGCTCCCCGAGCTCGACCGCGGCACGCGCGGCCTCTCCGCCCTCCTCGACCGGCTGGAGGAGGAGTCAGCGCGCGTCGGCCGCGCCGTCGTCGACGGCACGTTCCGCGACTGGGCGGCAGGGTTCACCGGGTCGTCACGGGCCGCGCGGACGGCGCGGCGCCTCGTCAGCCGCGCAGCGGGAGCGTGAGCTCCGGGACGTCGCCCGGCTCGCCGCGGTCCACGACCCGCACCGGGACGCCCCAGTCCTGCTGAGCGAGGTGGCACGCGGGGAACACGTCCGGGTCGGGCTCGCCGTCCGGGCCGAGCGGGACGACGTCGCACGACGCCGCCCGCGCGGTCACGTGCAGCACGCCCTCGCGGACCTCCGGGTTGATGACGAGGTCGCGCCCGAGCTCGACGCCGGTCCCGTCCCCGGACAGCAGCAGCTCGGGCGGTGTCGCGCTCACCCGCAGCTCGGTCGACGGGCCGAACCGATCGTCGAGCTTCTGCCCCGGGGCCGGGACGAACGGGACGTCGAGCCAGAGCGGCCCGGCCCCGATGTCGGTGACGGGGCGCTGCGTGCGGTGGGCGCCGCCGTCGAGCACCTCGCCCGCGAGCGAGGCGGGCAGCGCGACGCGCGTGAGCCGGTGCGCCGCGGACTCGACCACGAGGAGGTGGACCTGCGGCTCGCCGTCCGGCCCCTCGCCCACCTGCACGACGACGCCGCTCGGCTCGGCGAGGCCCGTCGCCAGGGTCGTGACCTCGCCGGCGAGCCGCGTCTCTTCCACGTCGTCCCCGACGCTCCCCGCGTCACCGGCCGCGGGCGCGAACCGGCGCAGCGCGCCGTCGTAGGTGTCGGCGACGACGACGCTCCCGTCGGGCAGCGTCGCGACCCCGAGCGGGTGCTGCATCAGCGCCTGCTCGGCCGGGCCGTCCCGATGGCCGAAGTCGAACAGCCCCTGCCCCACGGCGGTCCGCACCTCGACGACCCCGCCGGGCGCCGGGGTCACCCGGCGCAGCGCGGACGTCTCCGAGTCCGCGACCCAGATCGCCCGGTCCGCGCCGACGGCCAGCCCGGACGGCTGGGCGAACCAGGCCGACGCACCGGGCCCGTCCTCCAGACCCTCGTTCATGGTCCCGGCGAGGTGCGTCATCGAGCCCTGCTCTCCGTCGAACGCCCACAGCGTGTGGTTCCCCGCCATCGCCACGACGAACGCCGCGAGATCCTGCGACCAGGCCACGTCCCAGGGCGACGAGAGGCGCACGTCGAGCGGCGCGTACTGCCCGCCCGCCTCGGCAGGTCCGTGGCCCGTGACATCAGCGCCCCGTCGGCCCTCCCGCAGCACGACGTTCTCGACCCCGCCGACCATGAACTGCTCGCCGGTGCCCGCGACGGTCGTCACGTGGCCGTTGGCGAGGCGCACGCCGCGCAGGACGTGGTTCGCCGTGTCTGCGACGACGACGTCGTACCCGAGCCACGGCCGCAGCTCCTCGGGGACGAGGCACAGCCCGTTGGGTTCGGCGAACCGTGCGTCGTCGGGGCCGCCATCGACGAGACCGCGCTCGCCGGACCCGATGCGCCGGACGAGCGTCTCGCCGTCGGGCAGGAGCTCGGCGAGCGAGTGGTGCCCGGCGTCCGCGACGAGGAGGTTGCCGCCGGGCAGCTCGATCGCCTTCGCAGGGAAGCGCAGCGTGCCCGACGACGGCGCGGGCGGCACGTACGGGCCGTCGCCGCGGTGCAGCGTGCCCTTGGCGTCGTGCTCGGCGACGAGCTCGTCGACGAGGGCGGCGATCGCGGACGCGTGACCCTCCCCCGCCATCTGCGCGACGACGTAGCCCTCGGGGTCGACGACGACGAGCGTCGGCCAGGCGCGCGCGGCGTACGCGGACCAGGTAACGAGCTCGGGGTCGTCGAGGACGGGGTGGTGCACCTCGTACCGCTCGACCGCGGCCGCGAGCGCCGCCGGGTCCGCCTCGTGCTCGAACTTGGGCGAGTGCACCCCCACGATGACCAGCACGTCGCGGTGCGCCTCCTCGAGCTCGCGCAGCTCGTCGAGGACGTGAAGGCAGTTGACGCAGCAGAACGTCCAGAAGTCCAAGATGGTTACACAACCTCGCAGATCCGCGAGGGTCAGGTTCCTCCCGCCAGTGTTCAGCCAGCCACGACCGACTAGTTCGGAGGCTCGGACGCGAGGGGTGCGGGAGGTGCTCACAGCCCCATTCTGCGGGACGCCACCGCCCTAGACGTGAGCGACCCCGCGACCGCGCGGCCGAGCTCAGCGAGGCACACCCTGTCGCGGCGAACCGCGCCCTTGCCCTGGCCGGGCACGACCCCCGCCGCCTCTCCGTCGATGATGACGGCACGGTCACCGTGCACAACGAGGCGGCCTGGTAGGGCTACTCCTCAGCGGTCAGGGCCGCCGCCTCCCGTTCCTTCCGCGCGAGCCTGCGCATCGTGTCGGGCGCCCGCCCCGGGTGCGGAACGCGCTCGCCGTCGCGCGGCCAGGTGGAGCTGTCGACGAACGTGATGATTGCCCGCTGCGGGCCTGAGAACCGCGCGCCGCGGTAGGGCGCCTGGGCGACGCTCACGTCCTTCACGGTCGCCTCGATCACCCTGCGCTGCGCCGCGTCGTCGAGCTCGTCCCAGGTCTCGGCGAGGTACTGGAGATCCCGGAGCGCCTCGACGGGGATGGCCTCGTCGCCCACCTGCTCGGCCAGCTCTCGCTCTGCGGTCGCGACGACGTCGCGCAGGCGCGGCAGCTCGGCTGCCGCCTCCTCCTCGGTGAGCACGCCGGTCACCGCGAGGCGCCGGACTCGAGCGAGATCAGCCCTGGCCGCCTCGAGGGTGAGCTCCTTCGCCTTGCGCCCGGCCCTGACCGCGGGGTCCGTCTCCCCCACCCAGCCAGCGAACGCCTCGCGCGTGGTCTCGTCGTTGGGGTCGAGCTGGGACAGGAAGACCAGGGCTCGGCCGATGACGTAGTCGTCCATGCCCTCGACGGGGCAGGTGTAGCCGGGGCAGCGTCCGGCCCCCTGCGCGGCGTTCCCGCAGCGGTAGTAGACGTATCCCTTCCTGGGCATGGTCAGGGCGGGCAGGGCGCCGCACTGGGCACAGCGCAACCGGGTGCCGAGGAGGGACTTGCGCTGCCGCGTCGACGACCGGACGCCCTCCTGCATCGGCGGTCGCCGGTCGTCTAGCCGGGCCAGGATGACCGCACGCTCCTCCGGCGTGATGACTCCCTCGCCCACGCTGACCGTCTCGCCCGTCTCGGCGGAGCGGTAGACCTCAGCCCGGAAGGGCCACCCGCCGAGGCTGCCATCCTCCCGGACCGCGCGACGGCGGATGCTCTGGAGCCCTGCCCACCCCGGCGAGTGCACGATGGTGGAGAGGGTGGGCACGCGCCACTTCTGCGGCTGGCTCTCGACGTCGACATCCTCGCCGCGGGCCTTCCGCGTGACGACGGTGCCCCAGGGCTTCCCCGTCGAGAGCGCAACCTGCCGTTCGTTCAGGTCGGCGACCACGCTGTAGAGGGTCGCGCCGTCGAGCAGGGCCTCCGCCGCCCGTCGTGCTTCGGGGTACGTCGCCGGGTCGTGCTCCAGCTTCCCGTCGGTGCCCTTCCGCAGCCCCCACGGCGGCTTGCCCCCGAGCCAGAGGCCGCCCTCTCGGCGATAGCGCTTCGTGCGCGCGACGTTGTCCCCGAGCTTCTCGCTGTACTCGCGCGCGATCTCGCCGCGGATGATCGTCGCGAGGCGCTGCTGAGGGTCGGAGGTGTCGGTCCCGTCGACGCCGAGGATCCGCCGCCCGGTGGCGGCGTGCTTCGAGAGCATGGCTCCGAGGGTGTCCGACCCTCGGCGGTCCGCACGGTCGAGCGCCCACACGATGACCGTGCGGAAGGAGTCCCCTCGGTCGAGCGCGGCCAGGGCTGCCTCCCACTGCGGACGGGCCTTGCCACTTCGCGCGCTCGCGCCCGTGCCCTCTCGCTCCCGGTAGACCTGGACGACCTCGAGCCCCTCGCGCTGGGCCAGCGCCCTTGCCTCGCCCTCCTGCTCGTCGAGGGTTCGGTTGGTACCGACCCTTCCGCTCGAGCGTCGGACGTAGATCGCGGCGGCAGACTTCGGGGTCGTCATGCCGCCCATCGTACGACAGTTGGTGCTTACGTTCAGACCGTCCCAAAGTCGAGCACCACGACCTTCCCGCGCAGGTCGGCGAGAGTCACGTCCCGGCCGCCGGTGTTGAGCCAGCCGCGCCCGCCGAGCTCGGACGCGCGGACGCGGGGAAGTCGCTCGGTGGTCACGCCCTCCATTGTCGCGCGACCTCCGACTCTTGACCCACATACCCCTGGTGGGTATATTCGCCATCGTTCGATACCCCGCCGGGGTATCCGGGAGAGGAGGAACGCGATGAGCATCGTCGAGATCGAGTACCAGGTGACCGGGATGACCTGCGGCCACTGCGAGCTGTCGGTGCGCGAGGAGGTCGAGCAGGTGCCCGGCGTCACCGCGATCGACGTCAGCGCGACCACCGGCCGGCTCGTCGTCACGGCCGACCAGCCCCTCGACGACGCCGCGGTCGTGGCCGCCGTCGACGAGGCCGGGTACCAGGCGGTGCGGGTGCCATGAGAGCCCCCGCCCGGATCGGGCTGTATGCCGCGGGGCTCGGCGTCGTGTTCGTCGCCTCCGCCGCGATCGCGGGAGCCGTGGTCCCCGAGGGAGCAGCCCCGGCACCGGCCGCCTCGCACGCCCCCGAGCAGCATGTCGCCCCGGGCGAGACCCCCGAGCAGAAGAGCGCGAGAGGAACCGACATGACCCGCGGACTGTCCCTGGAGGAGGACGGGTACACGCTGGGCGAGGTCACGGCTCCCGCGACCGTGGGCGAGGCCGGAGAGCTGGCGTTCACCGTCACCGACCCCGCGGGCGAGCCCGTCACGACGTTCGACGTCGCGCACGAGCAGCGGCTCCACCTGATCGTCGTACGCTCCGACGGCGCGCACTTCCGCCACGTCCACCCCGTGATGGACACGGACGGGCGCTGGTCGATCCCCTGGGCCTGGGACGCCGCCGGGACCTACCGCGTGTACGCCGACGCCGCGCCCAGCGCGGGCGCCGCCGTCACCCTGACCCGCACGGTCGACGTCGCGGGCGACCTCGCCCCCGTCCGCGCCACCGAGGTCTCCACCACCGCGTCGGTCGACGGCTACGACGTCGCGCTCGACGGACAGCTTCAGGCCGGGACCGTCTCCCGGCTGACCGTCGAGGTCACCCGCGGCGGGGAGCCCGTCACGACGCTCGAGCCCTACCTCGGCGCCTACGGACACCTCGTCGCGCTGCGCGACGGCGACCTCGCCTACCTGCACGCGCACCCCGAGGGCGACGAGCCGGAGGCGGGCCAGGTCTCGGGCCCGACCGTGTCGTTCGGCGTCGAGGCGCCCACGCCGGGCCGCTACCTGCTGTACCTCGACTTCCAGGTGGAGGGCCAGGTACGCACGGCGGCGTTCGTCGTCGAGGCGACGGCCGACAGCGCCCCCGCCCTCGCGCCGGACGACCCGCCCGCGACCGGTCACGACCCGGCGACGCACGACCACTGACCTGCACCCCATGCCCGGCAGCACCCTGCCGGGTCGGAAGGAGGACCTCATGACGGCACCGGCCGCCCCGCCACCGGGGACGTTCGTCGAGCTCGAGATCGGCGGGATGACGTGCGCGTCGTGCGCCATGCGGATCGAGAAGAAGCTCAACCGCCTCGAGGGCGTCACCGCGACCGTGAACTACGCGACGGAGAAGGCGAAGGTCACCGTCCCGGACGGCGTCGACACCGCCACGCTCATCGCCGAGGTCGAGAAGACGGGGTACACCGCGCAGCTCCCGCGCGTCGAGGACCCCGAGGTCGCGGTGCCGGACGAGGCGGACGACGCCGACCCCGAGCTCACGTCGCTGCGGCAGCGCCTGGTCGGGGCCGTCGTGCTCTCCGTCCCGGTCATCGCGATGGCGATGGTCCCCGCGCTCCAGTTCACGTACTGGCAGTGGGCGAGCCTCGCGCTCGCGGCCCCCGTGGTCGTGTGGGCGGCCTGGCCGTTCCACCGAGCCGCGTGGACCAACCTGCGCCACGGCGCGGCGACGATGGACACCCTCATCTCGGTGGGGACCAGCGCCGCGTTCCTGTGGTCGCTCTACGCGCTGTTCCTCGGCACTGCCGGGGAGCCGGGCATGACGCACCCGTTCACGCTGTCCGTCGAGCCCACCGACGGCGCCGGGAACATCTACCTGGAGGTCGCGGCCGGGGTCACGACCTTCATCCTCGCGGGCCGCTACTTCGAGAAGCGGTCCAAGCGGCAGGCGGGCGCCGCGCTGCGAGCCCTGCTCGAGCTCGGGGCCAAGGACGTGGCGGTGCTGCGCGACGGCGCCGAGACCCGCATCCCGATCTCCGAGCTCGCCGTGGGCGACGAGTTCGTCGTGCGCCCCGGCGAGAAGATCGCGACCGACGGCACGGTCGTGGCCGGCACGTCCGCCGTCGACGCCTCGATGCTCACGGGCGAGTCCGTGCCCGTCGAGGTGGGCGAGGGCGACGCCGTCACCGGCGCGACCGTCAACGCGGGCGGGCGGCTGGTCGTGCGCGCGACGCGCGTCGGCGGCGACACGCAGCTCGCGCAGATGGCCCGGCTCGTTGAGGACGCACAGTCCGGCAAGGCCCAGGTCCAGCGGCTGGCCGACCGCGTCTCGGCCGTCTTCGTCCCCGTCGCCATCGCGATCGCCGTCGGCACCCTCGGCGCGTGGCTCGGCGCGGGCGCGCCCGCCTCGGCCGCGTTCACCGCCGCCGTCGCGGTGCTCATCATCGCGTGCCCGTGCGCGCTCGGCCTCGCCACCCCGACGGCGCTGCTCGTCGGGACGGGGCGCGGCGCCCAGATGGGCGTCCTCATCAAGGGACCCGAGGTGCTGGAGTCCACCCGGACCGTGGACACCGTGGTGCTCGACAAGACGGGGACCGTGACGACGGGCGTCATGACGCTGACCGACGTCGTCACCGGCACCGGGGTCGACCGCGCCGAGCTCCTGCGCCTCGCCGGAGCGCTGGAGGACGCGTCCGAGCACCCGGTCGCCCGGGCGATCGCGCGGGGCGCCACCCAGGAGGTCGGCACGCTGCCCGCGCCCGCGGAGTTCACCAACGTCGAGGGCCGGGGCGTGCAGGGCGTCGTGGACGGGCACGCCGTCCTCGTCGGCCGCGAGTCGCTCCTCGCCGAGTGGGCGCAGCACCTCCCGCGCGACCTCGCCGACGCCAAGGCCCGCGCCGAGGAGCAGGGCGGCACGGCCGTCGTCGTCGGCTGGGACGGGCGCGCCCGCGGCGTCCTCGTGGTGGCCGACGCGGTCAAGCCGACGAGCGCTGAGGCGATCCGCCAGCTCCGCGCGCTCGGCCTCACCCCGGTGCTCCTCACCGGGGACAACGCGACCGTCGCGCGCCGGATCGCGGCCGAGGTCGGCATCGACGAGGTCATCGCCGAGGTCATGCCGCGCGACAAGGTCGACGTCGTCAGCCGGTTCCAGGGCGAGGGCAAGGTCGTCGCGATGGTCGGCGACGGCGTGAACGACGCCGCGGCCCTCGCCCAGGCGGACCTGGGCCTCGCCATGGGGACGGGCACGGACGTCGCGATCGAGGCCGCCGATATCACGCTCGTGCGGGGCGACCTGCGCTCGGCTGCCGACGCGATCCGCCTCGCGCGGCGGACGCTCGGCACGATCAAGGTGAACCTGTTCTGGGCCTTCGCCTACAACGTCGCCGCGATCCCGCTGGCCGCGCTGGGCCTGCTCAACCCCATGCTCGCGGGCGCTGCGATGGCGTTCTCCAGCGTGTTCGTCGTGGGCAACAGCCTGCGCCTGCGGTCGTTCCGGAGCCAGGCCACGAGCCCTGACCCGACGGCCACCACCCCGACCGCGCCGGCCCCGCAGCCCGCCGCTGTCTGACCAGACCGACCCTCAGGAGGAGCTGCGCTCGTGGAGCTGTCCCGGCGCCTGGGCGATCGTCCGGGCGCCGGGAGCGTCACACGCGCGACGCCGTGACGTCCCCGACGACGCGGACCTCGACCTCCACGCCGTCGACGGTCTCGGGGACGTCGACGGCGTCGGACGTCACGTTCACGCGCAGCAGCCAGTCGTCGACGACGTCCTGCGCCCGCGGACCGCGCACGGGCGCGCCCGACGCGTCGGCGCGGGCGATGCCGACGCCGGTCACTCCGTCGAGGCCTGCCAGCTCGTCGCGGAGCGCGGCCTTGGCCTCGCGGGCTCGTTCGAGGGTCGCCACGGCGAACCACCTCCCGACCTCATTGTGCGCCCGTCGGGGCGTTCGCGGCAGGGCCAGGAGTCCTTCGCCGGCCACGTCACCCGAGCAGCGTCGCGCCCAGCCGCTCGAGCACGGTCCCGATCGGGTTGCAGTACGTGAGGCCCGTGCCGTTCGCGCCGCCCGTCTCCGACCCCGCGAACAGCAGCCCCAGCGCGACGCCGTCCTCGCGGTACACGAGCGACCCGGAGTCGCCGCCGCGCGAGAACGGCCCGGTGCCCGTGGACTCGACCTCGATCTGGTCGTCGAAGCGCAACGCGCCGAGGCCGTCGCCGTAGCCCACCACGACGTCGTCGAGCTCGATGGCCGTGACGCGACCCGTCGTGACGCCCGTGGTCCGACCGGACTTGCCGACCACCTCGCCGCCCAGCGCGACCGCCGTCTCCGTGACGCGCCCGACGGGGTACTCCGTGTCCACCGCCGGGTCGTCGAGGAGCGCGACGGCGGCGTCGACGGTCTGCGTGACGCCCGCCTCCAGCGGGACGAGCGCGGCGAGGGTCCCGACGCGGTCGTCGGGCGCGCTGCCGCCGTCGGCGGGACCGGGCTGCACGACGACGTCCCCGACCCGGGCGGACGGCGACCCCGCGAGCACGTGCCAGTTCGAGAGCGCGTAGACCGACGCGGCGTCCGCGCCCGCCACGGGCGGCTCGGCGACGCGCACGAACGCGCCGAGCGTCCCCGCGGTGACGTCCACGTTCGCGATCGAGACGCCCGGACGCAGCGGCCGCACCCGGCCGGTCTCGCCGGTCGCGTACGCGGTGACGACGGGCGGGCGCAGGCCCGGGCCGTGGCCGGCCGCACGCCCCGCGCCTGACGCCGCGGCGAGGGGCCGGATCCGCCCCGTGCGACGCACGTCGACCGTGTCCCCCGCCTCCGAGGCGACCTTGCGCGCGATGCTGCGCGCGGTGGGCACCCCGAGCCGGTACCGGACCGCGATGGCGTACCCGCCGTCGTCGTGCGGGGCGAGGCCGATCGCGAGGGTGGGCGCGCGCACGACCTCCGCGGCGTCGGGCACGTCGCGCGCCTCGATCGCCGTGTCCGACCGGCGGGCCAACCCCGACCGCTCCGCGAGCTCGCGCGCGTAGTCCGCGAGCTGCGACTTGATCTCCCGTGCCTTCTGCTGGTCCATCGGTGCACCGTCCCCTCGCCCGACGGACGGCTCCCGCCGTCCGCGTCCTGCCGAGCGAGTCTGACGGCAGCCGCCCACACCCGCACCGCGCCACGCCGACGACTCGTCAGGCGCGCAGGAGCTGCTCCACGCGGACCGAGCGGCGGCGCGCGACGACGAGCGTCGTCACCGCGACCGACGCGAGACCCCAGAGCACGAGCGCGACGGCGTCGCCCGCGCCCCCCGCCGCGCCCGGGTCGACGATCGACGTGAGGAGGCGGAGCGCCGAGCCCACGGGCAGCAGGTCGCGCAGCCCGGTGAGCGCGGCCGGGACCGTCGCGACGATGCCGGTCGCGACGAGCAGCACCGCGACGAGCAGGCTGATCGCCCGCCCCACGTTCCCGAGCAGCGCGGCGAGCGCCTGGTTGAGCGCGACGAACACCACCGACGCCAGCGCCCCGACCGCGAGCAGGCCGACCCAGCCACCCGCGCTCGCCCCCTCGACCGCGGCGAGGACACCGCCGACGACGAGGCCGGTCGCGGCTGCGATCCCCGCCGGGAGCGCGAGCGCCGCGAGCGCGAGCCGTCCCGCGGTCCGCGTCGACCCGAGCAGCTTGGCGGGCACGGGCGGGAACGCGACGAAGACCGCGAGCGCGCCGAGCCACAGGGCGAGGACGGCGAACAGCGGGCCGGTCGACCCGGTGCCGAGGTCCTCGACGCCGGGCGCGGCCACCGGGTCCGCGACGACCGCCGAGAGGTTCTCGCGCTCCGCGTCCGTGTAGGAGGGGATCTGGTCGGTCGCGTCGCCGAGGCCCTGGGCGAGCTCGCTCGTCCCGTCCGCGAGCTGCCCGACGCCGCCCGCGAGGTCGCCCGCGCCCGTCGCCAGGTCCTGGGTCCCGGTGGCGAGCTGGTCGGCCCCCGTCCCGAGCGCCCCGACCCCGGTCGCGAGGCCGTCCGCCCCCGACGACAGCGCGCCCGCGCCCCCGGCGAGCTGGGCGGCGCCGTCGGCCACCTGGTCCGCACCGCCGGCGAGCTGCCCGAGCCCGGCCGCGAGGTCGCGCGCGCCCCCGGCGACTCCCGACGCGCCGGTGGCGGCCTGCGCCGCCCCGGTCGCGAGCCGGTCCGCGCCCTGCGCGGCCTGGTCGACCCCGGCCGCGAGCGCGTAGAGCCCGGTGGGCCCGGTCGCACCCGACGGCGCCCCGGCGAGGGCGGCGTTCCCCGCCGCGACCTCCGCCGCGCCCACCGCGAGCGGTCGCAGCGCGGCGAGCTGCTGGTCGAGCGCGACGCACGCGGGCGACGTCGGGTCCGCCGCGCACCCCGCCTGGACCTTCTGCTGCTCGATCCCGGCGACGACCTGCGCGAGCCCGCCGGCGACGTCCCGCGACCCCGTCGCGAGGCTGGTCCCGAGCGCGGGGAGCGACGTCGACCCTCCGCCGGGGAGGGGGACGGCCGCGATCGAAGAGTCGAGCGTGCCGAGCCCGGTCGCGAGGTCGGACGCGCCGGTCGAGACCCCGGCGACGCCGTCGGCGAGCCCCTGCGCGCCGGTGGCGAGCGAGCCAGCGCCCGTGGACGACTGCGCGACGCCGTCCGCGACCTGGCGCGATCCCGTCGCGACGCCCTGCGCCCCGCTCGCCAGGTCACCGGCGCCCGACGCGAGCTCGTCGGCGCCCGAGCCGAGCTCGCCGACCCCGGACGCGAGCGCCCCGGCACCGGTCGCGAGCTCGCCCGCTCCGGACGCGAGCTGCGTCGCGCCGTCGTCCGCCTGGGACGCGCCGTCGGCGAGCTGGTCGGCACCGTCCGCGGCCTCGCCGAGCTGCTCGTTCAGGGTCGTGAAGCCGACGAGCACGCCGTCGACGTAGTTCTCGGTCAGCGTGGTGCCGAGCACCGAGGTCGCGGTGGTCGTGACGATGCGCGCGAGCGCCTCGTCCACGACCCGCCCGCCCGGCGCCGTCTCGACGGTGAGCGTGGCCTGCGTCGCGTCGGACGCGTCGCCGCTGAACGACGTGGCCGCGGCGGAGAAGTCCTCCGGGATCGTCACGACGGCGGAGTACGTGCCGTCGGCCAGCCCGGACGCGGCGTCGTCGGCGTCGGTGATGACCCAGTCGTAGTTCGTCGTGCCGGGGTCGGGCTGGACGGCGACCGGCCCGGTGTCCGTCGAGGCGGCACCGCCGCTCACCAGCCCGGCCGTGAGCTGGCGCCCGAGCGGGACCGTCTGGCCGTCGACCTCGACGGGCTCGTCGAGGTTGACGACCGCGGCCTGCACCGTGTCGAGCCGCTCCTGCGGGTTCCACAGCGCCCACAGCAGCAGGCCGAGCACGGCGAGCGGCAGCGCGACGGCGGCGGCCACGGTCCACGCGCGCCGCGCGTCGACCCGGGTCCGGGCGCGGGCGGGCGCCGGCGCGTCCGGGGTGGTCGGGTCGGTCTGCGCCGTGTCGGGCGGGAAGACGCTCATGCGGGCACCTCCTCGGTGCGCGGGCCGACGGCGGACGCCGGGCCGGTGGGGGCGGGCACCGTGCGGACAGGGTCGGGGGCGTGCAGGTCGAGCACCTGCGTCCCGGGTGGCGCGAGGTCGGTGGGCGCGGGCCCGACGGCGCCCAGGACGACCGCCGTGCCGCGCGCGGTGGCCTGCGCGAGCACCTCGGCCAGCGCCGCCCGCTCCGCGGGAGACGTGACGGCGTCCGTCCCGACGAGGGCGAGCAGCCGCGGGTCCTCGCGCAGCAGCGCGGCGACGCTCGCCGCCGCGGGCACCCGGTGCGCGGCGGGCGCGGGGGCGTCGCCGGGCAGGGCCGCGACGTCGGCGGCGAGGTCGACGAGCGCGACCCGGCGGCGCACGCTCAGCGCACGCTCGGGCAGGACCAGGCCCGTCACCTTGAGCGCGCCCGCGGCCGGCCGGAGCCGCCCCGCGAGAGCCAGCACGACCCCGGACACCGCGGCGGGCGACGTCCCGTGCACGACGAGCGACCCGCCGTCGGGCACGCGGACCGTGACCGGCTCCGCGAGGGGGCCGTGCGCCCCGGCGACCACGAGGTCGTGCGCGACGACGGCGTCCGTGCTGCCCGGCTCCGGCCAGTCCGCGAGCGCGAGCTCCTTGGACAGCCCCTCGCCCTCGACGTCGAACGAGGGGAGCACGCGGTCGAGCCAGCGCGGCATCCACCACGCCTTGTCGCCGAGCATCGCGAGCACGGCCGGCACGAGCGTCATGCGCACGACGAACGCGTCGACGAGGACGCCGACCGCGAGCCCGAGCGCGATGGGCTTGAGGCTCATGTCGCCCTCGGGCACGAACGCCACGAACACCGCGAACATGATGACCGCCGCCGCGGTGACGACCTTCGCCGACGCCTGGAAGCCCGTGAAGATCGACCGCCGCGCCTTCCCGGAGTGGACGTAGTCCTCCCGGATGCGCGCCACGAGGAACACCTCGTAGTCCATCGCGAGGCCGAACAGCACGCCCATGAGCACGATCGGCATGAACGAGATGACCGGGCCCAGGCGCGTCACGTTCAGCGCGTCCGCGAGGAACCCGTGCTCGAACACGAGCGTCACCACGCCGAACGCCGCGCCGACCGAGAACAGGTACCCGAGCGTCGCCTTGATCGGCACGGCGATCGACCGGAACACCATCGTCAGCAGCACGAGCGACAGGCCCACGACGACGAACGCGAACGGCAGCAGCGCCGCCCCGAGCTTCGCGGACACGTCGATCCCGACCGCCGTGAAGCCCGTGACCGCGAGGTCCACGCCGTACTCGTCGAGGAAGTGGTCGTGCTGCGAACGGATCTCGGTGACGAGGTCCTTGGTCTCCGCCGAGTCCGGCGCGCCCGTCGGCACGACCTGCACGATGCCCGTGTCCGCGGTGAGGTTGGGCGTCGCGAGCGGGACGTCCGCCACGCCCGGCAGGCTCGCGATCTCGTCGCCCAGGTCGTCCATCAGCCCGACCGGGTCCGTCGACGTGACGATCGTGCCCGTGACGATGAGCGGCCCGTTGAAGCCGGGCCCGAAGTGCTCCGACACCAGGTCGTACGTCACGCGCGCCTGGTTGTCCTCGGGCAGCGTCCCCGCGTCGGGCAGCGCGAGCTGCAGGTCCCGCGCCGGCAGCGTCAGCAGCACGATCGCCGCGACGACGAGCCCGATCGTCAGCAGCGGGACCCGCGTCACGGTCCGCACCCACCCGGCGAAGAACCGGTTGCGGTGCTCGACGGTCGGCTGGACGCTCGTCGTCGGGTCCGCGGCACGTGGCCTCGTCGTCTCGTCGAGGCCCGACGACGCGGCATCGGTCCGCCCGTCCTCCCACCCGGGCGAGTCGGTCGCCCCGGCCGAACCCGCGCCGTCCGGCTCCGGGCTGGTCACCGTACGCGTGCGCGGTCCGGACGCTCCTGCACGCCGCCGTCCCCGACGGCGGCGCCGAGGGGCCTTCGGGCGCAACCGCTCGCCCGCGAACCCCAGCATGGCGGGCAGCAGCGTGATCGAGACGAGGACTGCCAGCCCGACGCCGACGGCTGCCGCCACGCCCATGACGGTGAGGAACGGGATGCCGGCGACGCCGAGGCCGACGAGCGCGATCATCACGGTGAGGCCGGCGAAGATGACGGCGGAGCCGGCGGTCGCGACGGAGCGGGCGGCGGCCTCCTCGACGCTCAGACCGCTCGCGAGCTCGTCGCGGTGCCGGGACACGATAAAGAGCGCGTAGTCGATGCCGACGGCGAGGCCGAGCATGACGGCGAGCATCGGGGTCGTGGAGTTGATCTGCGCGACGGCGGTCGCGGCGAACAGCAGGCCCATGCTCACGCCGACCCCGACGACGGCGTTGAGGAGCGGCAGCCCGGCCGCGACGAACGAGCCGAAGGTGAGGACGAGCACGACGAGCGCGACGAGGAGACCGAGGGCCTCGGTGACGGTGAGCGTGGGGAACTCCGTGCTGAAGAGCTGCCCGCCGAGGGCGGCCTGCGCGCCGTCGGGCAGGGCCGCCGCCAGGTCGTCGACGACGTCGCCGAGCGCGTCCTTCGTCGCGTCCGTGACCTCGCTCTGGCCCTCGTCGAGCTGGATGGTCATGAGCGTCGCGACCTCGTCGTCGCTGATCGACGCGGTCATGGTGTCGTCGTAGGGCGAGGTGACGGCGGCGACGCCGTCCACGTCGCCGAGCGCGGTGACGGCGTCCTCGACGGGTCCGCGGACGGCGTCGTCCTCGATGGTGGAGCCGTCGGGCGCCACCACGATGACCTGGGCGGACGCCCCGCTCACCTGGGGGAACGTGGCGGCGAGGCGGTCGAGCGCCGCCTGGGACTCGGTGCCGGGGATGGTCACCTCGTCGTCGAGACCCTGACCGACGAGGCCGGCGAGCGCGCCCGCGAGGACGAGGATCCCGATCCACGCGGCGAGGACGAGCCGGCGCGCCCCGACCGCCCAGCGGCCGAGCGAGTACAGCGCTGAGGACACGAGCGGCCTCCCGAGGAGAGTGCAGACGGATTTCAGGATACGCCGCTGTATCCGATGCGCGACCGTATCGGATACACTCGTGTATCGCAAGGCCGCCCGGTGCGGACGGCCCGTCCGACAGTGGGAGCATGTCCGGCGTGACCACCGACCTCGACCCGACCCGAGTCGACCGCGGCGCGGAGAGCGAGACCACGCTCTCCCCCCGCCGCGAGCGCACCCGCGAGCGCCTGCTGGACGCCGCCTACGGACTGTTCGCCGAGCACGGCATCAACGGCACGTCGATCGAGGCCGTCTGCGAGGCGGCGGGCTTCACGCGGGGCGCGTTCTACTCGAACTTCGACACCAAGGAGTCGCTGTTCCTCGCCCTCACCGAGCGCGAGATCCGGATGCGGATGCGGAGCCTCGAGGCCGCGGTCGAGCACCTGCCGGACGACCCGGTGCGGGACGGGGTCATCGCCCCCGAGGCCATCGCGACGATCGTCGCGGCCGTCATGGCGGACCCCCGCGACGAGCGCCGGTGGTGCCTCATGAGCGCGGAGCTCGAGCTGCTCGCGCTGCGCGACCCGCAGGTCGCGGAGCGGTTCGCCGACCAGGAGGAGTCGTTCCGCACGGAGCTCGCGGACATCCTCGGGCGCGTGCTCACGAGCGTCGGGATGCGTTTCGCGATCGACGCCGCCGCGGCCACGCGCGTGCTCATCAGCGCCTACACGTCCGCGGCCAGGGACGCGTTCCTCGCCCCCGACGGCGACGACGCCGTGCGGCGCGCGCAGGCCGCGGACTGGCTGCCCGCGCTCGTCGGCCGGCTCGTCGAGCCGGACCCCGACGCGGCCTGACGCCGCACCCTCGGCGGGCCGCGACCCTGCGGGTGGCGCACGTCACACTGGCGGTATGACACTCACCTTCAGCGGCGCCGTGGTCGACTGCGCCGACCCCGCCGTCGTGGCGGACTTCTGGCAGGCCGCGCTCGGCTGGACGGGGCGCGAGACCGGACCGCACGGCGAGGCCGTGCTCTACCCGCGCGACGGCGAGACGGTCCTCGGGCCGCCGAGCCTCGTCTTCCAGCGGGTCCCCGAGGGCAAGACGGTCAAGAACCGCGTGCACCTGGACTTCTCGTCGTCCACCCAGGCGGCCGACGTCGCGCGGCTGGAAGGGCTCGGCGCGCACCGCGTCGACGTCGGCCAGGGTGGGCAGGAGACGTTCGTCGTCATGGCCGACGTCGAGGGCAACGAGTTCTGCGTGCTGCGCGGGGACTGACGGTCCGCCGGCGCCGTCACGGCGGGTCGGGGTCGTAGACCGCCGCCGCACCGGCAGGCGGCTCGCCGACGTCCTCGACCGGGCGGGGCGCGTACGTCTGGGCCGTGAGGTCGGCGCGCTCGACGCGCGAGAGCCGGAACCAGCGGATCGCCTCGCGCGTCCGGCACCACGCGACGAGGTACCAGCGCCCGTCGGCGTGCGCGAGCAGCACGGGCTCGACCCGGCGCGCCGAGGTCGCGCCCCGGCCGTCCCGGTAGCGGATCGCGAGCACGCGCGACCCGGCCAGCGCCTGCTCAACGGCGCGCAGCACCCCGAGGTGCGAGCGGGCGCGACCGACGACGTCCCCGCCGCCGTCCGCGCCGTGCGACGCGGCGTCGTCACCGGCCCGGGAGACGCTGCCCGGCGACGCACCGGCTCTCGGTCCGGCGACGGCGTCGGGCGGGAGCGCCGTCGTCCCGGAGCCTCCGCGCACGGCAGGTGCGGACGGCCCGGGCGACGCGGAGCCCGCGTCGTGCCGCACCCACACGCGCGCGGCGAGCGCCTCGGCCCGCGCCCGGTCGCCGGCCGCGAGCGCGTCCCACACCTTGCCGCGCGCGGCGAGCGCGTCGACCGCGAACGGGCTGCCCGGCGGGAGCGTCGCGAGCGCGACCGCGACCGCGACGGCCTGGCCGGGCGTGAAGTTCACCGGGGGCAGGGACGCGCTCGGGTCGAGCACGTAGCCGCCGCCGGGTCCCGCCTGCGCCCAGATCGTCAGCCCGGCCTGCTGCAGCGCGGCGACGTCGCGCTTGATCGTCCGCTCGCTCACCTCGAGCGCTGCCGCGAGGCGCGGGCCCGTGGTGCCCGTCCGCCCCGCGCGGCGCAGCTCCTCGGCGAGCGCGTAGAGCCGCTCGGTCCTGTTCATGCCGTTCCTCCCCCGCTCGATCCTGCCCGCCACCTGCCGCGTCACCTGGTCCGCCGTCGGACGGCCGGGCGCTCCCGACCGGCCCGCCCCGCGCCCTCCGGCACCGGCGGCTCATGCCGCCGGCACGAGCGACGCGACCCACCGCCGGGACCGCACGCGGCGCGCCGCGACGACGATCCGGAACGTCTCCTCGACCAGGAGGAGCGCGAACACGTGGACGGGCTCCGCGCCCACGACGAACCGCAGGAGCGCGGCGAGCGGGAGGAGCAGCACCCACTGCGCCACGACGTCCAGGAGGAGGCAGAACCGCGCCTCGCCGCCCGACCGCAGGACGCCCATGACGAGCGTCATCGCGACGCTCTTGAGGACGAACCCGACGACCATGACGTCGAAGAGCTCGCCCGTGAGCGCCAGGCTCTCCGGCGATACCCCCGGGAAGAGGCCGAGGACCGGGCGTTCGAGCAGCCACACCACGAGTCCCGTGACCGCTCCGGCGACCGCGCTCACGAGGACCAGCGACCGGGCGAGCGCGTACGCCTCGTCGAACGCGCCGGCCCCGAGGCGCGCGCCCAGCAGGACCGCCGTCCCGTTCGCGAGGCCTACGGAGAACGCCAGCGACAGGGACTCGACGGGCGAGAGGATCGCGAGCGCCGTCGCGCTGTGGACGCTCGCGCCCCCGACGATCGCGTAGAACGCGAAGGTGCCCAGCGCCCACAGCGTGCTGTTGACCGCGGCGGGCACCGCGAGGCGCACGAGGGCGAGCAGGTCGTCGCGGCGGATCCCGGCGAGGTCGGCGCGCGGGAACGACCCCAGGAGCCGGCGACCCCAGCGCAGGTGCAGCGCGAGCAGCAGGGTCTCGACGCACGCGCTGACGAGCGTCCCGTACGCGGCCCCGGTGATGCCGAGCGCGGGGAACCCCCAGAGCCCGGTGATGAGGAGCGCGTTGAGGCCCACGTTCAGCAGCACCCCGAGGCCCGCGTACAGCATCCCGACCGACGCCCGGCCCATGACGCGCAGCCCGGCGCTGATGCTCGTGGTGTAGGCGAGGAGCACGTACGTCACGCTCACGAGGCGCAGGAACCCCGCGCCCCGCTCGACCACCTCCGGGGAGTCCGTCCCGAGCGCGACGACCTCGCGGGGGAACACCAGGAAGAGGACGAGCACCACCACCCCCGCCGCGGTCGACACGACCCAGCCGAGCCACACGGTCCGGCGGAGCGCCGCGTCCCGGCCCGGCCCGTCGCCGCCCCAGATCTGCGCGCCGAGCTGGGCGGCGCCGACCGACAGGCCCACGACGAACATCGAGGCGACGAACATGGCCCGCGCGGCGAGACCGATCGCCGCGACGTCCACCTCGGACTGTGACCCGAGCATCGCCGCGTCGACGATGCCCTTGCTGGAGAAGAAGAGCGTCTGCGCGGTCACCGGGACCGCGACGCCCAGCACCTGGCGCACCGCCGCGCCGGCGAGCGCACGGCGCGCACGCCCGACGAGCCGGCCCGGCCTCCCGGACCGCGCGGTCGTCGCGCCGCCGCCCGCGCGGCGGCCGTCCGTCACAGCTGCTTGACGACGCGCGCCGGGTTGCCCACGACGACGGCACCGGCGGGGACGGACTCGTAGACCACGCTCTGGGCGCCGACGACGCCCCCCTCGCCGATCTCGACGCCCTTGAGGATCGTCGCCCCCGTCCCGACCCACGCGCCGGCCCCGACGCGCACGGGTGCCGACGTGATCCGGGCCGCCTCGCGCGCGCCGCCCCGGTCGCGCAACGGGTGCCCGCTGCTGTCCATGATCGTGACGAGGGGACCGAACATCACCCTGTCGCCGATCTCCACGTGCTCGTACGCGACGATCGCGACGCCCTGGAGGACGACGTCGTCGCCGATCTCGATGCGCCCGGCCTCCCGGTCCGCGACCTTGATCGAGCTCAGCTTCACGGGCTGGCTGTGGAACGCCGGGTTGACGCTCGACTCGACGTAGCAGCGGGCACCGATCCGGATCGACCCCCGGAAGTCGTCCCGGCGCAGCCGACGGGGCCCGTCCTCCGAGTCGGCGACCTGGGTGAACGCGACACGCGGGACGCCGACGAAGCTCGTGCCGTCCCCGACGTCGACCCCGTGCGCCAGGAGCGCCTCGGTGACCGTGCCGGTCAGGGGCCAGTCCGGCCGGCAGGGGTACTCGTTGTCGTAGAGCGCGCCCATCAGAGCACCCCCGCGTTCCCGCGGGTCGCGCCGGCCGGGCCGGTCGACGACCTGGCCCCCTGGGCGCCGTTGCCGGTGAAGATCCGGATGACCTTGTTGAGCGAGTACTTCTCGTCCTGGAGGTCCTTGCCGTAGAAGCTCGTGACCCAGAGGCCGTACTTCTCGTGGATCCGGTCGGCGGCGTTCGCGGACGACTCCCGCAGGTCCTCGACCTCCTTCTCGTGCGGCCAGTGGAACGAGCGCGCGGTGCGCTCCATGACGAAGAGGTTGTTGCGCTGGAACAGGCGCACCCCGAGGTCGACGTCCTCACCGCCCCAGCTCGTGAACGACTCGTCGAACATCCCCGCGGCGAGGACCTCCTCGCGCTCCGCCGAGGCGTGGCAGGTCCAGAAGATGTCGAACGGGGCGGGCCAGCCCGCGATGATCTCGCCGAGCTCCTGGTACTGCTTCTCGCGCACGTCGTACGCGCCGCGCGCGTCGAGGAGGTCGATCGTCGCGTCCGCGTCCCGGGGGTCGATGCCGTCGGCGAGCGTGCCGAGCGTCGCCGCGTCGGACTCGAACCCGTACACGTAGCCGACGACGACGGTCGGGTAGGTCGCGCGGCCGTGGATCTCCAGGTGCGTCTCGAGCGTGCGGGACCCGAGCAGGACGCCCGTGTCGACGTAGACGACGTACTTTCCCGAGGCGATGGCGGTACCGATGTTCCGCGCCTTCCCGGCACGGAACCCGGTGTCCTCCTGCCAGTAGTACTTGACGTCGAGGTCCCCGGCGAACGAGCGGACGACGTCCTCCGCGTCGTCGCTCCCGCCGTCGTCGACGACCACGACCTCGAACCGGTCGGCGTCGAGCGTCTGGCGTCGGAGCGCGTCGAGCGTGTGGTGGAGCAGGCGTGCGCGGTTGTAGGTAGGGATGACGACACTGATCTCGATGGTCATGGCGGAATCTCCAGCCTGTGCGTCGGACGAAACGCGAACATGGCCGGGGTTGTCGCACGTCGCTCGTGGCACGGTGGCGACCGAGAACATCGGGATGAGCGTCTTTCCCGGCACCTGTACGTCCAACGACCCGACCAGCCCATCCTTGGGTGGGGCACAACGAACATACCGGGACGAACAGGGCGGGCGCCAGCGGAATTCACCAGGCGAAACAAACGGGATGAATACCGGGAGAATTGCCATTTCCCGGCACGTCGAGAAAGGGCCTGAATTTCCCCCGGGGAACGACGGCACGCAGGGTCGAGGCTGCCGATGGCATCGTTCGAAAGGGAGACTAACAAACCTGCTCACGGGTGGCGAGGGTCGTCCGCGACTCTCCGCCTCTCGCCGCGAGATCGGTGACAGGCGGCTGTCACCGACGTGCTGCGAGGGTGGGGGCATGAGCATCCACGACACGTCAGCGCCGCCCCTCCACGTCGTCCTCGTCCCCGGCTTCTGGCTGGGCGCCTGGGCGTGGGACGACGTCCTCCCCCACCTCGAGGCCGCCGGCCTCGTCCCGCACGCCGTGACCCTCCCGGGGCTGGACCCCGCTGCGACCGCGCAGGACCGCGCCCGCGTCACGCGCGACGACCACGTGGACGCCGTCGCTCGGCTCGTCGCCGGGCTCGACGGACGGGTCGTGCTCGTCGGCCACAGCGGCGGCGGACCCGTCGTGCAGCAGGTCGCCGACCGCGACCCCGCCCGGATCGAGCGGATCGTGTACGTCGACACCGGCCCCCTCGTCGACGGCGCCGCGCTCTCGCCGGACCTCCCGGCGGACGCGGCGGAGGTCCCGCTGCCGGGCTGGGAGGTGCTGGGCGAGGACGGGTCGAGCCTCGACGGCCTGGACGACGACGCGCTCGCACGGTTCCGCGAGCGCGCGGTGCCGACGCCCGGCCCGGTCGCGCGCGGCCCGGTGCACGTGACGAACCCGGCGCGCCTGCACGTCCCCACGACCGTGATCTGCTCCTCGATCCCGTCGGCCGTGCTCGCCGAGCTCGCCCACCCCGGCCCTCCCCTGCACACCGAGCTGGGCGAGCTCACGGACCTCACCTACGTCGACCTGCCGACCGGGCACTGGCCGATGTTCTCGCGCCCGCAGGACCTCGCGGCCGCGCTGGTCGACGCGGTCTCCTGACCCGGCGCAGCACGCCCGCCGGCCACGATCGGCCGCGCGGCCGGTCCACGCGGACCGGCCGCGCGGACCGGTTCGTGCGATGGGCATCACACCTTCTCCCGAGAAAAGTCACCGAACTCGCGTCACAGACGACGACTTGTGCCGTCTTGTCGGGTGGAAGCGGTCATCAGACCGCCGGAAGCCCGCACGACGACGAGACGGACCATGCACGACACCCTGCCTTCCGCCCCCTCGCGCACCGAGGTGCGCACGGCCCTGCTCTGGGCCCTCGAGCACGACCGCGACGCCCTGCTGGAGCACCGCGAGACGACCCAGCACTGCGCGTGGGCCGCGGCCCGGGGTGCGGCCGACCGGCGCCTCGTGCGCCGCTGGCGCGCGGCGTTCGCCCCGCTCCCGACCACCGTCGCCTGACGCGACGCTCCCGAGCGCATCCGTCCGGGGGCCCGCGGGCGAACCCCGGACGAGAGGGTGCGTCCGCCCCTCGGGAGGAGGTCGCCATGTTCGCGTCGCTCGCTGCCGGCTCCGGCGGGACGATCGGCATCTCGGGGATCGGGAACGGCATGTCGCAGTGGTTCCTGATCTTCGGCGCGCTCGTCATCGCCGGCATCCTCGTCGGCTCGATCTACGAGCTCGGCAAGGCCGTGCACGACCGGCACGTCCACCAGCGCCGTCCGGTGCACCGCTGACGCCCGCCTGAGCCCGGCCGTCCGCGCGCGTCACCAGCCTCCGCACCGCTCTCCGCACAGCCCTGCCCCCGCACCCGCGCACGCGGCCTCGCGTCCCGCGCCGCGGCGTCGGACACTGGGAGAAGGACGACGAGGACCGGTGACGCGATGGTCGGGGCCGTGGCACGTGTCCCCCGCGCCCCGCAGGGCGCGAGGCCGGGCGAGCGTGCGCCCGGAGCCCGCGACCGCGTGCTCGACGTCCCCGCCGCGTACACGCGCTGGGCCCCGCTGGTCCGCGCCGTCGTCGCGCGACGCCTGGGCGACCCGGCCGACGCCGACGACGCGACCCAGCTCGTGTTCCTCGCCGCGTGGCGCTCGCGCGACCGGTTCGACCCCGCGCGCGGCGACCTGCCCGTGTGGCTGCTGGGCATCGCACGCCACGTCACCGCGGACGTCCTGAGGGACCGCGCCCGGGAAGCGCGCCGCCGCGAGGCCGTCTCGCGCAGCCGCCTCGTGACGACCGTGCCCGACCCGGCCGACGACGCCGCCGCCCGGGTCGACCTCGAGGGCGCGCTGCGCCGTCTGGCCCCCGAGCGGCGCCGGGTGGTGCGCCTCGTGTACGCGCAGGGGCACACCCACGCGCAGGTCGCGGCCGAGACCGGGCTCCCCCTCGGCACGGTGAAGAGCCACGCCCGCCGCGGCCTGGCCCAGCTCCGCGCCCACCCCTGACCGCCGACCACGACGTCGCTGTCGGGATGCGGCCGATGACGACAGCAACGTCGTGGTCGACTGCGCGCGGCGTCGTGGTCGCCGGAGCGGGTCCTCGCGCTGTACTCGGTGCTGGAGCGCCTCGACCCGAGCCCGCACGTCACGCTCAACCGGGACACCGAGCCCCGCGGAGCGCGACTACCTCACGCTCCGCGCGGCCCGCCTCCGCGCCCTCCCCTGACACGTCCTCCCCAGGGCGTCGAGCACGAGGTTGCTGTCGTCATCGAGCCGAGAACGACAGCAACCTCGTGATCGGGAGCGCGTCACCGCGTGCTCAGCCGAGCGTCGTCGGCAGCTCCGCGTCGCCCTCGCCCGGCGTCGCGCCGAGCACGTGCTCGGCGAGGAACGCGAGCACCACCTGGTACCAGACCTTCGCGTGCTGCGGCTGCAGGACCCAGTGGTTCTCGTCCGGGTAGAACAGGAACCGGTGCACCGTCTCGCCGTCGGCCCCGGCGGGCAGGCCCGACGACCGGAGCAGCTCGTACCAGAGCCGCAGGCCCTCGCCGATCGGCACGCGGTAGTCCTTGTCGCCGTGGATCACGAGCATCGGGGTGACGATGTCGGCCACGAACCGGTGCGGGCTGTTCTCGAGCGCCATCTCCGGCGTCATCTCGCGCGCCCAGTAGTAGGCGTGGTCCGTGGTCGGGCCGAACTGGTCCAGCGCCCACAGGCTCGCGTGCGTGACGATCGCGCGGAAGCGGTCCGTGTGGCCCGCGACCCAGTTCGCCATGTACCCGCCGAACGACCCGCCCATCGCGGCCGTGCGCGTCGCGTCGACCTCGGGGCGGCCCTCGACCGCGTCGGTGATCGCGAGCAGGTCGGTGTACGGGGCCTTGCCCCACGAACCCCAGCCGCGCTGCACGAAGTCCTGGCCGTACCCGGTCGACAGCGCCGGATCCGGCAGCAGCACCGCGTACCCGCGCGCGACCATCAGCCACGGGTTCCAGCGCCAGCTCCACGCGTTCCACGACCCCAGCGGGCCGCCGTGGATCCACAGCAGCAGCGGGGCCGGGTTCTCCGCGGACGCACCGTGCGGCAGCGCGAGCCAGCCGCGCACACGCACGTCGTCGGCCGCGGCGGTCTCGACGTCGACGAGCGTGCCCGGGAGGTCGGGCGTCGCGACCGGGCCGCGCAGCGGCGTCGCGGGCACCGCGGTGCGGCCGCCCGCCGCACCGGAGTCGAGGAACGCCCCGACGTCGATGCGCACCGGGTGCGACGGCTCGAGGTAGCTCGTGCGCAGCGCGTACGCCGTGCGGCCGTCGGGCGCGACCTGCACGTCCGTGAAGACCGCGTCGTCGCTCGTCACGCGCTCGGCGGTGCCGTTCTCCGTCGCGCCGTCCGGGGAGAAGGCGACGAGGAAGACCGGGCCGCGGCCGTCGTCGTCGGCCGTGACGAGCAGGCCCGAGCCGTCGGGGAGCCAGCGCAGCGACGTCGGCCAGCGGTCCCAGTGCGGAACGAGCGTGCGCGGGGTCGCGTGGTTCTCGGCGCGCGTCGTCGCGGAGTCGTCGTGCACGGCGGGGACGTCCGCGACCGAGACCCCGGCGGGCCCGTCCGGCGCGTGCAGCGGCACGACGGCGAGGCTCTCCTCCGGCGCCTGGTGCGGCGTCGAGATCGTCTCGCGCACGAACGCGACCCACGCGCCGTCGGGCGAGATGCGCGGCCAGTGCGCCTCCGCGCTCGGCTCGTCGACGAGCGTGCGCCGTGCGCCCGTCGCGGTGTCGATCGCGACGAGCGTGTTGCGCACCTGCGGCCCGGGACCGGCGACCTGCCAGGTCGTGACGAGGGTCGTGCCGTCGGCGGACAGGTCCGCGGAGTGGTCGTGCAGCGCACGCCCCGGCGCGGCACCCTGCCCGACGCCGCGGGTCACGTCGCGCAGGTCGAGGAGCCGGGGGTCGCGGGGCTGGTCGGTGCTGTCGCCGGCCTTCTCGTCGGAGGACCCGGCCGGGAGCGGGTGGGCGGGCTCGTCCACGAGGGTCGTGAGGTCGCCGACGAACCGGTGCGCCTCGTCCGGGCCGCGGTCGTGGTCCCACTGGCGCACCGGGTACGCGCTGTGCAGGATCGCCGCGACCTTGGCGTCCTTGCGCGCGGACCGGAGCTCGCCGTCGTGCGCGAGGTCGCGCGCGCTCGGCAGCACCGGCGCCGCGACCGAGACGACCGGCGCGTCCGTCGCGGCGAGCGGGCCGCTCACGCCCGCGGGCGCCGTCGCGACGACGCGCGCCTCGCCGCCGGACGCGGGCAGCAGCCACAGCGCCGCCTTCGGGTCGTCGTCGGAGCCGCCGTCCGGGTCGGGCCGCGCCGACGTGAAGAGCACGTCGCCCGTACCCGTGAACGTCGCGCTCGACTCCCCCTTGGTGCTGCGCGTGAGCCGACGCGCCGGGGCGTGACCCGCGGGGTCGACCTCCCACAGTGCCGTCCGGTACCCCGTGCGCTGCGAGTCGAGGGTCTGGACGGTCGTGACCAGGCGCGCCCCGTCGGGCGAGAGCGCGAGCCCCCCGACGCGCGGGATCGCGAGGTACTGATCGAGATCGTGGAACGGGTTCTCGGAGGGGTAGGAGTTTCCGGGCGAGGCGGCGTCGTTACTCACCCGTACGTCCTATCACGGCCACCGCCCCCGCTCGCCCCCCACCCCAGCGCGCCGAACACGACATGAGGGTCGTTATGCAGTCCATAGCGGCCCTCATGTCGTGCTCGACGGCGCGTGGTGTCGTGTTCGACGACGCCAGGCCGGTCAGGCGGGGCCGCGCGCCGGGGTGCTCGCCGCGCATCCTGGCCGTCCACAGGCCGCTGTACCCCCGGTCCCGTCCACAGGTGTCGCAACGGCCGCGGCGGCCGACCCGCCCGACCTGCTCCGATCGGCGCATGCGCACCGTGACCGACGTCCCGCCCGAGCTCCTCACCCTCGCCGGCGCCCAGGAGGGCCTGCTCTCCGCGCGGCAGTGCGCCGAGCACGGTGTCGGCCCGCACCGCCGCTCCCGCCTCGTGAGCCAGGGCCGCTGGCACCGGGTCACCCACGCCGTCCTCGACACGATCCCTACCCCGCTCCATGATCGAGACGGCGCGCGCCGCCACGACCACCTGCGGCGACGGGCCGCCTGGCTCGGGCTGCTCGCCCACGGCCCGGACGCGATCGCCGTCGGGCCGTGCGCGTTGGTGCTCCTCGGGGTGGAAGGCGTGCGCACGGACGTCGTGCCCGAGGTGACGCTCCCCGGGGCGCGTGCCGGTCGCTCTCGCGACGGCATCGTGCTGAGGCAGTTCGACGACGGCATGACCGTGACGCTCGTCGAGGGCCGGTGGGTCGCGACGTCGGACTGGGCCTTGGCGCAGGCCGTGCCGGAGATGGGCAGGATGCGCGCGGTCGCAGCGATGGACAGCGCGCGGTACCGCGGGCTCCTGACCGCTGACGGGCTCGCGCACGCGCACGACCTTGCGCGTGGCCGGCGGGGCGTCGCGCGTACGCACGCCTGGTGGGCGCAGTCGGACGGCCGCGCCGAGTCGCCGCTCGAGACGTTCGCGCGGCTCGACTGCACGGAGTCCGGCATCGCGCCCGACGACCTGCAGGTGGAGGTGTTCGACGGCGACCGACTCCTCGGGCGCGGCGACCTCGGATGGCGACTGCCCGGGGGCCGGTGGCTGATCGCGGAGCTGGACGGCGTCGACGTCCACAGCGTGCCGGCGGCGCTCCTGCGGGACCGGGCTCGACAGAACGACCTCGTCGCGTGCGGTGCCGTGGACCTGTTGCGCTTCACCGGACGCGACGTCACGCCCCCAGGGTCGCCACGACCAGGCCGGCTGGTCACCGACGTGCGTCGGCACCTTGCCCGAGCACGACACCACGCGCCGTCGAGCACGACATGAGGGTCGTTATGGAGCCCATAACGACCTCCATGTCGTGTTCGGCGGGGAGGGGGTCAGTCGTCGCGCTTCGACATCTCGGCGAGCATGGCGTTGTACTCCTGGAGCTCGGCGTCGCCGTCGCGGTCGGCCTGGCGGTCGCTGCGCCGGGCCTCGCGCTCGTCGGATCGCGTCCACATGACGGCGACGACGATCGCCAGGATCAGCGTCGGGAGCTCACCGATGCCCCAGGCCACGCCGCCGCCGCGCTGCTGGTCGGCGATCGCGCTCGGGCCCCACTCGCGGCCGAGCAGGCCGAACCACTCGGGGACGAGCAGCACCTCGCCCGTCGTCAGCGCGACGCCGAAGAACGCGTGGAACGCCATGGTCGCGAAGAGCAGGAGCAGGCGCTGCGGGTAGGGCGGCCGGTGCGGGCCCGGGTCGATCCCGACGAGCGCATTGGCGAACAGGTACCCCGCGAGCGTGAAGTGCGCGAGCATCGCGAGGTGCCCGGCGTACGTCGTCAGGGCGTACTCGAACGCGGGTGTGTAGTAGAAGACGATCATCGAACCGGCGAAGTTCACCGCGGCGACGATCGGGTTGGCGAAGAACTGGCCCACGCGCGACGTCACGATCGCGAGCACCCACTCCCGCGGACCGCGGGACCCGTCCTTGCGCGGCGGCACCGCACGCAGGAGCAGCGTCACGGGCGCGGCGAGCACCAGGAAGATCGGCACGACCATGGCCAGGATCATGTGCTGCACCATGTGCGCGCTGAACAGCACGTGGCCGTACATGGCCGGCCCGCCCGAGGTCACCCAGAACAGGATGAGGATGCCGAGGCACCACGAGATCGTGCGTCCCACCGACCACGAGTCGCCGCGCTTCGCGAGGCGGCGCACCCAGCGCAGGTAGACGACGAGCGCCGCGACGCACGCGAACGCGGGCAGCAGGTCCCAGCGCCACTCGGTGAACCAGCGCGCGAGCGTCGGCTCCGGCGGCAGCGCGTGCCCCGTCACCTGGTACGCGGCGGAGGTGTCGAGCGGCTCCTCCTGCGGCACCGGCGGCGCGGTCGACCCGAGCGCGACGGCGACGCCGGACACGGCGCCCATGATCGCGAGCTCGACCGCGACGAGGCGCCAGAACAGCCAGCGCGTGCCCTCCGCGGCGGCGCCCTTCGCGCCCGTGGACGACGACGTCGCCGGCTTGCTCGACGAGCCGTTCGACGAGGCCTTCGCCGCGGGCTTCGAGGAAACCTTCGACGAGGTGCGGTCGGCGCCCGGCCGCGCGACCGCCGTCGGGCCGGAGAGCCGCCGCACGACGAGCTCGCGGTGCGCGAAGCCCACGACGCCGAGGACCAGCAGCAGCGCGAGCTTGGTGAGCAGGAGGATGCCGTAGTCGGTGGTGAGGCCCGCGAGCGTGTCGACGCGGATGCTCGCGTTCGCGATCCCCGAGACGGCGACGGCGACGTAGCACCACAGCGCGATCGCGGAGTACCGCGCGACGGACGCCGCGAAGTCCGCGCGTCCCAGCCCGCCGCGGACGCGCACGACGGCGAGCGTGCCCAGGCCACCGACCCACAGCGCGGCGCCGGCCAGGTGGAGGAACATCGAGGAGACCGCGAGCTCGTGGCTCACCGCGCCCGCGGCGTGACCCGTGTTGGCCTGCATCGCGATCGCGACGAGCGCGAGCACGGCGGTCCACATGGCGCCCGTGGCGCCGCGCACGGCGAGCGCGGCGGCGGACGTCAGCGCCGCGACGACGATGATCGCGAGGTAGTTGCGGCCCAGGCTGACCTGCGAGACGAAGAGGCCGAGCTGGTCGCCGAACGTCGGGCCCGTGATCGGCGTGCTGGAGATCGAGGAGTAGCGCAGCATGACCTGCACGACCGCCAGCACGGCCCACGTCGCGGCCGACGCGCCCGCGACGCCGAGCGCCTTGCGCACGGACGTCCCGGCGGGCAGCACGCACGCCGCGAGGACGAGCGAGCCGAGCGTCAGCGCGACGGCGAGCTCGGTGAGGACCGTGACGACCGGGGTCCCGAGGCGCGCGAGCGCACCCGGGTCGGGGAAGCCGGCGGGGACGGTGAACGCGGCCGAGAACGCACCGGCGGCGAGCACCGCGACGACGGCGACGACGACGGCGAACGGTCCGGCGAGGACGAGCCACCACGGGTTCGCTGGTCGGGCGTCCGACGGCGCGCGGCGCAGGGCAGTCGTGGTCACCGCACCAGGGTATCGAGCGCGCGGCCCCTCCGGTCATCGCCTGTGGACGCTCTCACGGCGCTTCTCGCGGCGGCTCGCACGGCCGTCCTCACGGTCGCGGCAGCCGCGCCATCCCGTAGACCCGCGTCGCGCAGACGCGCAGCACCTGACGGCGGTCGGCGACCATCGCGCGCCGGAACTCCTCCCAGTCGGGGTGCTCGCTGCCGGAGGCCGCGCGGAACGTCTCGACGAGCTCGTCGGCGGCGGCGTCGTGCGGGTCCAGCGCGACGGCGCTCAGCTCCGCGTCGCCCTCGACGACGGCGTAGCTCCAGAAGTCCTCGGCGCTCACCTGGAGCGAGACGCGCGGGTCGCGCGCGGCGTTGCGGGTCTTGGCGCGGTCGGCGGTGACGGAGACGCGCGCGACGCCGGCGTCGGGGTCCCACGCGTAGAGGACGTTGGAGAGCTGGGGGCGGCCGTCCTTCTTGACCGTCGCGAGCACGCCCTGGCGGCGTGCGGCGACGAGGGCGAGCAGCGCGGGCTCGCCCAGGTGGCCGGGGACGGCGGCGGTGGCGGTGGCGTCGGTCGTCCCGACGGCGTCGTGGCTCATGCCGGCCCAACCCCGCGACGCTCGCCCGGCATTCCCGGCGGCCGCGCGGACGGTCCCCGGGGCGGGCACCATCCCACCCCGGTGGGGACCTCTCCCCACCCGGACCTGTGGACGACGCCCGGTCCGGCGGAGGTCGCGCTGGCATACTGGGCCGGGTTCGCCGGGGGCTCGCGACGCACCGTCCACACCCCTCCGGCCGCGCACGGGACCACACCCGCACGACCACGCACGACCCGGAGGACGATCGATGGCCGCAGGGCACGGCAGCATCTCGACGCAGGACCTCGACCGCGCGAGCCACCTGCTCAAGCGCGTCGGCCAGGTCTTCGACCAGCGCGTCGTCGGCCAGGACGCGCTGCGCACGGCGCTGGTCAGCTCCCTCCTCGCGGGCGGCCACATCCTGCTCGAGTCGGTGCCGGGGCTCGCCAAGACGACGGCGGCGCAGACGCTCGCGGCCGCGGTCGACGGCTCGTTCCACCGCATCCAGTGCACGCCGGACCTCATGCCGAACGACATCGTCGGCACGCAGATCTTCAACTACGCGACCGGCGAGTTCACGACCCAGCTCGGCCCGGTGCACGCCAACGTCGTGCTGCTCGACGAGATCAACCGCTCCTCGGCCAAGACGCAGTCGGCGATGCTCGAGGCGATGCAGGAGAAGCAGACGTCCATCGGCGGCGAGAACTTCTCGCTGCCCGACCCGTTCATGGTGCTCGCGACGCAGAACCCCATCGAGGAGGAGGGCACGTACGTGCTGCCCGAGGCCCAGATGGACCGCTTCCTCATGAAGGAGGTGCTCACCTACCCGACGCCGCCGCAGGAGCTCGAGATCCTCCAGCGCATCGCGACCGGGCAGATGACGCAGCCCCTCACGGCGCAGCCGATCTCGCTCGACGACGTCCGCTTCCTCCGCGGCCTCGTCGACGACGTGTACGTGGACGACTCGATCAAGCGCTACGTCGTCGACCTCATCAACACGACGCGGCTCTCCGGCCCGCGCCCGATCCCGGGCCTCGACCGCCACGTGCGCGTGGGCGCGTCGCCGCGCGGCGGCATCGCGCTCATGCGCGTGGGCCAGGCGCTCGCGATCCTCGCGGGCCGCGCGTACGTCATCCCGGACGACATCAAGGCCGTGCGCTACTCGGTGCTGCGGCACCGCCTCGTGCGCACGTTCGACGCGCTCGCCAACAACGTGCCGCCGGAGCAGCTCGTGGACGCCGTGTTCGACGCCGTCCCCACGCCCTGAGCGACCCCTCACCTTCTCGAGAGAGCACCACGTGCCCGACGTCTCCCGTCTCGCCCAGGTCCGGGCCCGGCTCGACCTCCCGGTCGCGCGCCGGGCGTCCGGCCTGCTCGAGGGACGGCACCGGTCGGTCTTCAAGGGGCACGGGCAGGACTTCGACGACCTGCACCTGTACGCGCCGGGCGAGGACGTCGGCGACATCGACTGGAAGTCCTCGGCGCGCGCCGGGCTGCCGATCATCCGCCGGTTCGTGCGCGAGTCGAACCTCAACCTCGTGCTCGTGGTCGACACCGGGCGCACGATGGGCGCGACCGCCCCGAGCGGCGAGACCAAGGCGGAGATCGCGAGCTTCTGCTGCGCGCTCGTCGCGTACCTCGCGCGCGACCGGGGCGACCGGGTCGCGCTCGTCGCGGGCGACGCCCGGCGCCTGGTCCAGCTCCCGCCCCGCGCGAGCACGCAGGACCTCGAGGTGCTGCTGCGCACGGTGGAGGACCTGTGGCGGCCCGACGCCCCCGCGAGCGACCTCGCGCGCCCGCTCGACCGCGCCCGGTCCGCGTTCCGGCGCCGCTCGCTGATCGTGGTCGTGACGGACGAGGCGCGGCCCGAGGCCGAGCACGAGCAGCTCCTGCGGTCGTTGCGCGTGCGTCACGAGGTCATGGTCGTCCAGGTCGCTGACCTCTCCCCCGTGACCGCGGGCGTCGGGCCGCACGCCACGGGCGAGGTCGCGGACGTCGACGGGACGCTGCGCCTGCCGGCGTTCCTGCGCGGCCGGGCGTCGCTCGCCGCGTCCGCCGCCCAGGCCCTCGCCGCGCGGCGGGCCGAGGTCGCGGAGCGTCTGCGCACCCTCCAGGTCGAGGGCGTGCTCGTCGAGGGGTCGGACGACGTCGTGCAGCGTTTCGTCGAGCTCCTGGGGAGGCAGAAGCGTGCCCGTCGATGAGCTCGTCGACCCCGTGGGCTACTCGGGGTGGTGGACCGTCCTGGGGATCGTGGCGATCCTCGCGGCGGCCGCCGTCGTGTTCCTCGTGATCTGGCTGACGCGCGCGAACGCGGCGGAGAAGGCCGTGCCGCCCGCCGCGCCCCTGCTCCCCACCGGCCCCTACGACCCGTACGCGGCCCTCCGCGCCGAGTACGAGCGACGCCTCGACGCCGTCGCGGAACGCTTCCGCGCGGGTGAGCTCGACGAGCGCGCGCTGCACCTCGCGCTCTCGGCCGAGATGCGCGGCTTCGCGACCGGTCGGCTCGGGCAGGACGCGTCGTCCATGACGCTCTCCGAGATCCAGCAGATCGGCGAGGCGGGGCGCCTCACCCAGGTCATCGCGCGCTACTACCGGCCGTCGTTCGCGGACCACGACAACGACCCCGCGGCGCGCGCGACCGACGCGGAGGACTCGATCGACCGCGCCCGATCGGTGGTGCGCGGATGGTGACGCCCGCGCTCGCGACGAGCACCGCCGTCGTGCCGGGGCCGCAGGGCGCCTCGATCCTGTGGCCGTGGCTGTGGGGCGTGCTCGTCGCCGCCGTCCTCGCCGCGGGCGCGGTCGCCTGGTGGCTCGCCCGGCACCGCCGGAGGCGTGACGCCGACGCCGACGTGCTCTGGGTCGCGAACTCCGAGTACTTGGCGCGCGTGCCCGCGTTCGCCGCGTGGGTGCGGCGCTACCGCGTGCTGCAGGGGCTCACGGCGGCGGGGCTGCTCGTCGCCGTCGTCGGGGCCGGTGCCGTCGCGGCGCGCCCGGTCGAGACGGACGTCGTCGTGGACCGCCTGGGTACGCGCGACATCGTGCTGTGCCTGGACGTGTCGGGCTCGATGATCGAGTACGACGGCGCCGTGCTCAAGGTGTTCCAGGAGCTCGTGGACAACTTCGAGGGCGAGCGGATCGCGCTGTCGATCTTCAACTCGTCGTCGCGCACGGTCTTCCCGCTCACGGACGACTACACGCTCGTCCAGGAGGAGCTCCAGGGCGGCATCGACGCGCTCGACAAGGACCCGTCGACGTTCGACTACACCGGCGGGTCGGACGACGCGGAGATCCTCGAGTACGCGCAGTTCACCGCCGGGACGACGGCGAACCTCTCCGGCGCGAGCCTCATCGGCGACGGGCTCGCGAGCTGCGCGCTCCAGTTCGACGCGGAGGACACCCAGCGTTCGCGCTCGATCATCCTCGCGACCGACAACTACGTCTCCGGCGAGCCGATCTACACGCTCCCCCAGGCCGCCGACCTCGTCGCGTCGCGCGACATCACGCTGCACGGGATCTTCGGCGGCTCGCAGCGCTACGAGGGCACCCCGGAGGAGAGCGAGTACCGCAGCACGGTCGAGGACGGCGGCGGGCTCTACTTCCTCGCCGACGACCCGGCCGCGGTGCAGGGCATGGTCGACGACGTCGTCGCGCAGCAGGCGGTCGAGCTCGACGCGTCGCCCGAGGTGATCGTCACGGACCGGCCCGCGGGCTGGTTCCTCGTCGCGGTCCTCGGTGTCGCGCTGCTGCTCGTCGTCGCGTGGCGGGTGAAGGAGTGACGCGATGACTCTCGGAGGAGTGACGCTGCAGCCGCTCGTACCCGTGTGGGCGCTCGCGCTGCTCGTCCTGCCCCTGCTCGGCCTCACGGTGTGGCAGGCGGTCGTGGCCGGGCGCCCCGGGCCCGACGGCGTCCCGCGCCCGGGTGCCCCGCGCGCGGCCTGGCTGCGCCGCGCCGGAGCGGTGGTCCTGCTCGGGATCGTCGGGCTCGCGCCGTCGGTCGCGTCGACGGACCGCGACACGTCGGTCGCGAACGTCGACATGTTCTTCGTCGTCGACCGCACCGGGTCCATGGCGGCCGAGGACTACGGGCCCGAGGGCGGCCAGGAGCGGCTCGACGGCGTGCGGCACGACATCACGAGCCTCACCGAGGCGATCCCCGGCGCCCGGTACTCGATCATCTCGTTCGACTCGCAGGCGTCGCGACAGCTCCCGCTGACGACCGACGCGCGCGCGATCACGTCGTGGGCGGACACGTTCCACCGCGAGATCACACGGTACTCGCAGGGCTCGCTCACGGACCGGCCCCTCGACGAGCTGCGCTCCGCGCTCCAGGGGTCCGCCGAGCAGCACCCGGCGAACGTGCGCCTCGTCTTCTTCCTCACCGACGGCGAGCAGACGACGGAGGGCGAGCCACGGTCGTTCGCCGACCTGGCGCCGCTCGTCGACGGCGGCGCGGTGCTCGGCTACGGCACCGCCGAGGGCGGCCCGATGAAGGAGTACGACCCCGACGTGGAGCCCGAGGAGGCGGAGTACATCATCGACTGGTCGCAGCCGAGCCAGGACGGCGAGCCCGTCGAGGCGCTGTCCGTCCTCGACGAGGAGTCGCTCACCACGCTCGCGGACCAGCTCGGTGTCCCGTACGTGCACCGGCAGGAGCCGTCGGAGACGGCGTCGCTCGTCGCGGGCGTGGACCCGCAGCAGGTCGCGGCCGACGGTCGGCGCGACGTCACGGCGTACCGCCCGGTCGTCTGGCCGTTCGCGCTCGCGCTCGTCGCGCTGCTGGGCGTCGAGGCGTGGTTCTGGTCGCGCTCGGCCAGCCGCTCGCTCGTTCGACCGACGGCCTCCCGGCCCTCTGCACCGGCCCGGTCCGGGGACGTCCCGCGCGGCCCCCGCACACGCGAGCCGGACGGGCCGAGCCACGGCGACCGGCCGGCGTCGGGCACGCCCGCGACGGACCGGGCGGAGGTGCGACGATGACCTGGACCCCGCCCCCGACGCCGCCGACCGGCACGCGCAAGCCCCGTCCCACGGGGGTCGCCGCGCTCCGCGCCGCGCGCCTGCGCCGACGCACGTGGTGGCTCGTCGGGACGTTGCCCGTCGTGCTCGCGCTCGTCGTGCTCGGGGTCAAGCTGGCGCTCCTCGCGCCGATCGCGGCGACGGCCAAGGACCGCTACCAGGCGGGCGAGGCCACGACCGCGGCGGACTACTACGGGATCCAGCGGACCTTCAACATCGTCGAGCCGTGGAAGGCGCACTTCAACCACGGGACCGCGCTCGCGCGCTCCGAGGACTCGTGGGCGCTGTACGACGCGATCACGTCCCTCGACCGCGCGTACGACCTCGCGGAGCACGAGTCGCCCGAGGAACGCTGCATGATCCAGACGAACCTGTCGCTCGCGTACGAGATCCAGGGCGACGGCGACATGGCGTACGCGGACGGCAAGGCGGCGGAGCTCGCGCTCGTCGAGGAGGCCATCGCCGCCCGCGACGCGGGCCTGCCGTACGACGAGGAGGTCCTCAACCCGTACGGCGACGGGAGCGAGGAGCCCGACCCGGAGGAGCTGCGCGAGGACGTCCAGGACTGGTACGAGTACGCCGAGCAGGAGTACGCGACGGCCGAGCAGATCCGCGGCTGGCCCGACTGCGGGGAGTCCGAGCAGACGCCCGAGCAGGAGGAGCAGGACGAGGCCGCGCAGCAGCGCCTCCAGGACAAGCAGCAGCAGGCGCAGGACTCGCAGCCGGAGAACGAGGGTGGCGGGGACACGCAGGAGGGCGAGGGCTCCGAGGGCGACGAGCAGTCGGAGGCGTCGGGAGGCGACGGGTCGGAGGGCGAGGACCAGCAGAGCCAGGCCGAGCGCGAGGAGCAGCAGCGCCAGGAGGAGCTCCAGCAGCAGGGCTCGGAGGCGCGCGAGGAGCAGGAGCGCCTCGAGCAGGAGTACCGCGACCTCTACGGCGACCAGCCCGGGACCGGCACCGACCCGGGCGACGGCAGCGGGAGCGGCACCAAGAACTGGTGAGCGACCCCGGCCCTCGCGGGTGGGCCGCCGTTCCGTGACCACCCGCTCCCCGGTCCGAGGCCCGTGGGCCAGGACGTGCCATAGGTGTGACCACCCTGCGAGACGACGGCCGGGACCCGCGAACGCGCCGGACGGTGGCCCGTACCCTCGGCGACCGTGACCACACCCGAGGATCTGTCCGTCCTTCGAGCGCTCCACTCGAAGCCGTCGCGCCGCTACCTCTCGCCAGAGGCCGTGCCGGACGACGTGCTCGACGCGATCCTCGACGCCGCGGTCCGCGGGCCCAACGGCGGGAACCGCCAGCAGTGGGCGTGGGTCGTGGTGACGGACGCGGCGACCAAGGCGCAGATCGCCGAGTGGTACCGCGAAGGATGGCGGCCCGCGTACGGGGATCGCCGCGACGCCGTCCTCGGTGCCGCGACCGACGACGCGGGCGTGAGCGACGCGGGCTTCCGCGCCGTCGAGCACCTGGCCCTGCACCTGGAGGAGGCGCCGGTATGGGTCGTGCCGGTGCTGCGGAACGCGGCGGGCTCGACGGACCCCCGGCTCGGCGCCTCGATCTACGGCGCGGTGCAGAACCTCGTGCTCGCCGCCCGTGCCTACGGGCTGGGGACGACGCTGACGACCTTCCACACGATCCGCGAGGGCGACGTCGCCGCGCTGCTCGGCCTGCCCGACGACGCGCTGACGATGGGCTTGGTCCCGCTCGGCTACCCGGCGCGCGGACGCTGGTCGGAGCCGCGCCGGCGCCCGCTCGCGGCGGTCGTGCACCAGGACCGCTGGCAGGGCTGAGCACACCTGGAAGAGGCGTGCGCCCGCGCGCGTTCGCCCTGGAGGACACGCACGGCCGGACGACCGTGGCGACGGCACGGCACCCGGGCGACCGGGCGAGGAGGAGCAGCATGACCAGCACCACGAGCACCCAGCCCGACGCCACCGACCTGGACGACGCCGTCCTGGACAACCCGTCGTGGAGCGCCCTCACCGGCGCTCACGCGCACCTCGCCGAGGGCGACGACCTCGCGCGGCGCTACCCGGCCGACGTCTCGCCCATCACGGGCGTGCGCTCGTGGGGCGCGCCCGGGGTGTGGGACGCGATCGCCACGCTCGTCGGGCCGGGCGGCCGCTTCTCCGCGCCGCCCGTCGGCGTCGAGCCGCCGGCGGGCTGGACGCTCGAGGCGCGGGTCGAGGGGGTCCAGCTCGTCGAGACCGAGCGCCTGGTCACCCGCCCCGACCCGGAGGCGGTCGTGCTCGGCGCGGCCGACGTGCCGGACATGCTCGCGCTCGTCGAGCGCAGCCGGCCGGGGCCGTTCGAGGCGCGCACCTACCTGCTCGGGCGCTACGTCGGGTTCCGGGACGACGCCGGCCGGCTCGTCGCGATGGCGGGCGAGCGCCTGCACCCCGCAGGCTGGACGGAGATCAGCGCCGTGACGACCGACGCCGCGCACCGGGGACGCGGCCTCGCGTCACGCCTCGTCCGCGACGTCGCGTTCCACGTGCAGGAGCGGGGCGACCGCGCGTTCCTGCACGCCGCGGCCGAGAACACCGGCGCGATCGCCGTGTACGAGCGGCTCGGGTTCGCGCTGCGCCGCCGCACGAGCTTCGGGTCCCTGCTCGCGCCGGCCTGACGCCTCAGTCCTCGATCCCGTCCACGAGCAGGGTCCGCGGGCCGGGGCCCTCGTCGGCGAGCGCGTCGTGCGGGTTGACGAGGACGCACTTGCGCAGCGACAGGCACCCGCAGCCGATGCAGTCCGTGAGGTGGTCGCGCAGCCGCGTGAGCTGCTCGATGCGTGCGTCGAGGTCGGCGTGCCATCCCGCCGAGAGGCGGTGCCAGTCCTTGGCCGTCGGCGTGCGGTCGCCGGGCAGCGTCGCGAGCGCGGCGCGGATGCGCGCGAGCGGGATGCCGACACGCTGGGACGCGCGCACGAACGCGACCCGGCGCAGCGTCTCGCGCGCGAAGCGCCGCTGGTTGCCGGGGGTCCGGCGGCTCGTGATGAGCCCCTCGCGCTCGTAGAAGTGCAGCGCGGACACGGCGACGCCGCTGCGCGCGGCGAGCTGGCCGACGGTGAGCTCGTCGCTCGGGGACGGGACGTCGTCGGGCACGCGGGCTCCTCGCCGGACGGCCGCCGCGCGGCTCGCGGCGGACTGCTTGACCTCAACATTTGTTGAGGTTCGAGACTAGCAGGGCGCGCCCGGACCGGGTCGCGTGCCGCCGCTCCGGCGCGGCCCGTCGCCACTGAGGGAGCACACCCGTGGACGCCATCCGCCTGCACGCGTTCGGACCGCCCGAGAACCTCGTCCTCGACCAGGTCCCCGACCCCGTCCCCGGACCCGGCGAGGTCCTCGTCGCCGTCCGGGCGCACGGCGTCCACCTGCTCGACACCACCCTGCGTCGGGGCGAGGCGGCGGGCGGCCCGCTCCCGCTGCCCGCCCTGCCCACGATCCCGGGACGCGAGGTCGCCGGGGTCGTGGAGGCGGTCGGGCCGGGGGTCGACGCCGCCTGGCGCGGGCGGCGGGTCGCCGCCCACCTCGGCGCCACGCCCGACGGCGGCGGGTACGCGCGGCTCGCCGCCGTCCCCGTCGAGCTGCTGCACCGCATCCCCGACCACGTCACGGCGCCCGACGCGATCGCGATGATCGGGACCGGCCGCACCGCCGTCGGCATCCTCGACCTCGCCGAGCTCGGCGCGACCGACACCGTGCTCGTCACGGCCGCGGCCGGCGGGCTCGGCACGCTCCTCGTGCAGAGCGCGCTCGCGATCGGCGCACGGGTCGTCGCGCTCGCCGGCGGCCCGGAGAAGGTCGCGCTCGTCCGCGGGCTCGGTCGGGAGCCGCACGCCGAGCGGCTCGTCGTGATCGACTACCGGGCCGAGGGCTGGCTCGACGAGGCGCGGGCCGCCGTCGGGCAGCACTCCCCCGACGGGGCGACCGTCCTGCTCGACGGCGTGGGCGGGGACGCAGGCACGGAGGCCGCGACGCTCCTCGCCCCCGACGCGCGTCTCGTGCTCTTCGGGTGGTCCTCGGGCGCACCGAACCGCGCCGGTGACGTCGACCACGGCGCCGGGAACGTCCCGAATCCCGGTGCGGGAGCGGTCGCGCGGGACGTACGGTGGGCCGTGGGACCCCAGGCCCGACCCTGGGGAGACCTGTTCGACCTGCAGGAGCGCGCGCTCGCGCTCGCGGCGGACGGGACGTGGCACGTCGTCACGCACCAGGTACCCCTCGCGGAGGCAGCGCGCGCCCACCGCGAGCTCGAAGCGCGCGCCACCACCGGAAAGGTCGTTCTCGTATGACGGCGGAGCCCCGCACCGACGCCGACGCGCCGACGTACGGCACCCCCGACGCCCCCGCCGTGCCCGCGGCCGGCGCGGCGCTCGCCCCCGGGACCCAGCGCACCGTCCTGTTCGGCATGGTCGCGTTCGTGTTCCTCGGCGCGTTCGAGGCGCTCGCCGTCGCGACCGCCACGCCGACCGTCGCCGTCGAGCTCGACGGCCTCACGCTCTACACGCTCGCGTTCGCCGCGTCGCTCGCGTCGAGCGTCGTCGGGATGGTCGCGTCGGGCCGCTGGAGCGACCGCGCCGGCCCGACGACGCCCCTGTGGACGGGCATCGGGCTCTTCCTCGCCGGCCTGCTGGTGGCGGGCCTCGCGCAGGACATGCTCGTCCTCGTCGCGGGCCGCGTGCTCCAGGGCGTCGGGACGGGCCTGTACATCGTCGCGCTCTACGTGCTCGTCGCGCGCGTGTTCCCCACCGACCGGCGGCCGAAGGTCTTCGCCGCGTTCGCCGCGGCCTGGGTGATCCCGTCCATCGTCGGCCCCGCCATCGCCGGGCTCGTCGTGGAGCACGTCGGCTGGCGCTGGGTCTTCCTCGCGGTCCCGGTGCTCGCCGTCCCGGCGCTGGTCCTCATGCGCCCGGGGATGCGCGCCGCCCGCGGCTCGGCCCCCGACGACGCCGCGTCCCCGGCGTCCAACGACGTCTCCGCCCCGTCGGAGGACGTCCCTCCGTACGGGACCGACGACGCCGAGTCGCCGCTCGACCGGACCGCGCGCCAGGCCTCGCTCGCCTGGGCGGTCGTGGCCGCCGTCGGGATCGGGGCGCTCAACTACGCGGGCCAGCTCCGCGGCCTCGGGCTCGCCGTCCTGCTCGTCGCCGCGCTGGCCGCCGTCGCGCTCGCCGTCCCCCGCCTCCTGCCGCCGGGCACGACCCGTGCCGCGCGCGGCCTGCCGAGCGTCATCGCGATCCGCGGGCTCGTCGCCGCCGCGTTCACCGGCGCCGAGGTGCTGCTCCCGCTCCTGCTCTCCCACGAGCGCGGGCTCGCCCCGTCGCTCGCCGGCGCGGTGCTCACGTTCGGCGCCGTCGGCTGGTCGACGGGCTCCTGGCTGCGCGGTCGCGCGACGTGGGGACTCCAGCACGCCGGCTACGTGCGCCTCGGAGGGACGCTCGTCGCGCTCGGCATCGGCGGCGCGGCGCTGCTCGCGTGGACCGCCGTGCCGCCCGTCGTCGGCATGGTCGCGTGGACCCTCGCCGGCCTCGGCATGGGCATGACCCACCCGACGCTGTCGGTGCTGACGCTCGAGCTCTCGCCCGTGGCGGAGCAGGGCGCCAACTCCTCCTCGCTCCAGGTCTCCGACGCCGTCGCCGCCGCCACCGCGCTCGCCGTCACCGGCTCGCTCCTGTGGGCCCTGCACCCGACGCTCGGCCTCGCGTCGTACGTCGTCTGCTTCGGCGTCACCGTGCTGCTCGCGGCGGGCGTCGCCCTCCTCGCCCCCCGCACCCGCCCGACCCTCGCGAGGTAGGACCCCGGTCGGCTCGAGGGAGAGCAGTGGTCCGGCGAGGTAGAGCCCTGGTCCGTTCAAGTAGAGACCTGGTTCCGCGAGGTAGAGCCCTGGTTCTCCCTCGACCGACCAAGGCTCTACCTCGCCGGACCGGGGGTCTAGGTGGGCGGGGCGAGGGACGCCGCGGCGGTGGCGTAGCGGTCGAGGACGATCTCGGTGAGCCGGGGGTCGGGGGCCAGCGGGGCGGTGACGACGTCGCCGCCCGCCTCGAGGACGCGGTCGTAGAAGAAGCCCGGCGCGAGCAGGTAGGCCGCGACGACGACGCGCGCGCCCGGGGCGAGGTCGGCGCGGGCGGCGGCGACGGCGTCGGGCACGGACGGCGTGGCCATGGCGCCGTAGCCCACCGTGACGGGGTGGGGGACACGCTCGCGGAGCCGCGCGGCGAGCTCCTCGACGTCGCGCGCGGCGCCGGGCCGGCTGGACCCCGCGGCGGCGATCACGACGGCGTCGCCCGGGCGCAGCCCGGCCTCGGCCAGCCGCTCGGCGAGGAGGTCGGCGAGGCGCGGGTCGGGGCCGAGCGGGGTGCCCGCCGCGGCCCGACCGCTCCCGGGGCCGCGGTCCTCGACCGCCGCCGCGACGTCGACGCTCGCGTGGAACCCGCCGGAGAGCAGCAGCGGCACGACGACCGCGTCGCCCGGCCGCGCGTCGTCCGCCACGGAGCCGGACGGGTCGTCCGTCGCCGCGGACGGGGCGACGACCGACGTCACGACGTCCGCGACCTCGGGCTGCTGCACGTCGACGAACGCCTCGCGGACGTCGAGGTCGGGGCGCGCGGCGCGCACGTCGTCGAGGAGCGCACGGATCACGTCGCGGCCGGTGAGGTCGCTCGTGCCGTGCGAGCAGCCGACCAGCACGGGCGCGGCGCAGGGCAGCCCGGCGTCGGCGGCCTCCGGCCCGGGGCCGGACGACGCCCCCGAGGGGTCGGACGACGCCCCCGAGGGGAACGCCAGGATCTCCGCGCTCATGCGAGCTCCAATCGGTATCCGCGCTTGACGACGGTCTTGACGAGGTCGCGCCGGCCGGTCGCCTCGCGCAGGCGGGCGACGGCGACCTCGGCGGCGTGGGGGTCGCGCGAGTCGCCGGGCAGGACGTCGAGCACGTCGTCGCGCGTGACGACCTCGCCGCGGCGCGCGGCGAGGAGGCGCAGCACCTCGAGGCTGCTGGGCGAGAGGGGCAGCACCTCGCCGTCGAGCACGGCGACGCGCGAGCGGATCTGCAGCACCCCGGCGACGGTCGCGAGCGCGACGGTCTCGGCCTGCTCGTAGTGCGCGACGAGCGTGCGCACGAGCGCACCCAACCGCCCGCGCTCGGGCTGGAGCGGCGTGACCCCGCGGTGCTCGAGCGGCTTCGCGGTGATCGGTCCGACGGCCGCCGCGACCATGGACCCGTCCTGGAACCGCGACACGACGAGGCGGCCCACGCCGTGCTCCTCGGCAGCGGCGAGCCACGCCTCGGCGCCGGGCGCGGAGGTGAACACGACGGCGTCGATCTCCCCGACGGCGGCGGCCTCGACGGACGCGCGCAGCGCCTCGGGGTCCGGCGGCGGCCCCCAGCGGTAGACGACGAGGCTCGCGACCTCGGCGCCGGCCTCGGCGAACACGACGTCGAGGCCGTCGGCACCGGCGCCGTGGTGCTGGACGGCGATGCGCAGCCCGGCGACGCCCTCGCCGAGCAGCACGTCGGCGATCTCAGCCGAGGTCTCGGACTCGGCGACCCAGTCGGCGGTGAGCCCGGCGGCCTGGATCGCGCCGCGCGCCTTGGGCCCGCGCGCGACGATCCGCGCATCGGCGAGCACCTCGAGCAGGCGGTCGGCGAGGCCGTGCGCGTCGGCGGCCTCGACCCAGGACCGGAAGCCGATCCCGGTCGTCACGACGACGACGTCCGGCGGGTGCTCGACGAGGTCGCGCGTCCCGGCGAGGAGCTGCTCGTCGTCGGCGTGCGGGATCATGCTCAGCGCGGGTGCGTGGCGGACCTCGGCACCCCGGCGCTGGAGGGCGGCGGCGAGCTCGCTCTTGCGGCGGTCGGCCGTCACGAGCACGGTGCAGCCGGCCATGACCTGGCCGAGGGCGGGGCGATCGACGCCGGGGTCGGACGCGAGATCGACCCGAGCGTCCGAGATCGACCCTCCGTGGGTCGACGTCGCGACGGGCGGGTCGATCTCGGTGCGGTCGGTGCCGGTCACGCGACCGTCGCCGGGTCGAGCCGTCCCTCGGCGGCGACGTCCCCCATGACGATGATCGCCGGGGGGCGGACACCTGCCTGGGCGGCGTGCGCGACGATCCCGCCGAGCGGGGCCCGCGTGACGCGCTGGCGCGGCGTCGAGCCGCTCTCCACGATCGCGACGGGCAGCGCGGGGTCGGCCCCGGCGCCGAGGGCCTGGGCCGTGATGCGCGCGAGCTGCGAGACACCCATGAGGACCACCAGCGTAGCCGTGCGGTCGCGCACCCCGGCGAGCGCGGCGGCATCGAGCCCGTCGTGCCCGCTGATCACGTGGAACGCCGCGACCGTCCCCCGGTGCGTGAGCGGGATGCCCGCGAGCGCCGGGACGCTCAGCGCGCTGGACACGCCCGGCACGACGTCGACCGGAACGCCCGCCGCGCGGCACGCGATCACCTCCTCGCCGCCGCGCCCGTAGACGAACGGGTCGCCGCCCTTGAGCCGCACGACGCGCCGGCCGCGCTGCGCCTGCTCCACGAGGATCGCGTTGATCTCGTGCTGCGGCACGGGGTGGTTCCCGGGCGTCTTGCCGACGTCGATCACCTCGACGCCGGGCGCGAGCTCGTCGAGCACGTCGACCGGTCCGAGCCGGTCCGCGACGACGACGTCCGCCTCCGCGAGCGCCCGTCGCCCCCGGACGGTGAGCAGGTCGACGGCGCCCGGTCCCCCACCGACGAGCGTCACGCTCCCGAGCCCGCCGGTGACGGGCCGGTGGCGACGCTGGTCGGCGCCACCGGAGCGCAGGTGCTCGGCGATCGCGTCGCGGACGGCGCGGGCCCGCCGCGGGTCCGCACCGCCGTCGCGCCGCCGCTCCGCCAGGTTGTCAGCGGCTCGTCGCGCCCGAGCGCGACGGTCCGCTGACAGGTGAGTCGGGGGGACGTCCGTGACGACCCCGACGAGCACGTCACCGCTGCGGGTCGTCGCGGGCGTGCGCGCGGTGCCCTCGTGCGCGGCCCCGGCGTTGACGCACCACGTGCGGCGAGCCGCGGCCCACGCGGTGACGTCGCGGTTGGTCCCCGTGTCGTCGGTGGCGGCGAGCACGAGCCACGCGTCCTCGACGTCGGACTCGCGGACCTCGCGCGGCACCCAGGTGACGCGGCCGCCCGGGCCGACGCCGCCGTCGGGCAGCCGCTGGGCCGACGCCGGGGCCGGGCCCGGCCCGAGGAGCGGGGCGTGCAGCGAGGCCGCGACGAGGTCGCGCAGGTCCTCGCACACCTGGGGCGCGACGACGCGGACGTGGGCGCCGTCGTCGGCCATCGCCCGCGCGCGGCGCGCCGCGACGGGACCGCCGCCGGCGACGAGGACCGTGCGCCCGGCGAGGTCGAGGCCCAGGAGCGTGGTCACGGCGCACCGTCCTGGGCCCCGGATCCGGCACCGGCCTCGGCCACGACGCGCGGCCGCGCGCCCACGTGCACGACGCCGTCGCGCACCTCGACGGGCCACGTCGCCAGGTCCGGGGCGAGGCCCTGGACGGGCACGTACCCGGCGGCCTCGAGGCAGCGGCCCGTCGCGAGGTCGAAGACCTGCTTGTACATGGGCCCGGCGACGGTGGGCACGCCGCCGCGCGTGCCGACGATGCCGCGTGACATGACGTTCGCGCCCGAGTACGGGTCGCGCTGCTGCACGACGCGCACCGTGTCGTCCGGGAGGCGGAAGAGCGCGACCTGCACCCCGCCGACGAGCGCGGCGGCGCCGCGCTCGACGAGGAGGTCGCGCAGGAGGCACACGCGCTCCCACCCCACGGCGTCCGGCGTCTCCCCCGAGTGCGCAACCTGCTCTGCTGACACGACGCTCATCGACGGACCTCCAGGGTCGCGCCGGCGATCACCACGGGGCCGGCGGGGACGGTGGCGAGGCCCGCGGCGCGGGCCTCCTCCAGGGTGGCGCGCTCGTCCGTCGTCGCGGGCCGGATCTGGCCGCGCTCGGTGACGTACGCGAGGTCGGGGTCGGGCTCGGCGGGCGCGTTGACGAAGGAGCCGAAGCGGCGCAGCTTCTCCGGGTCCTCCAGGACCGCGCGCCACTCGTCCTCGTAGTCGCCGACGTGGCGGGCCATCGCGGCGTCGAGGTCGGCGCCGAGGCCGAGCGAGTCCTCGAGGATCACCTCGCGGATCGCGTCGAGCCCACCCTCGTAGTCCTCGACCCACGCGGCCGTGCGCTGCAGGCGGTCGGCCGTGCGGATGTAGTACATGAGGAAGCGGTCGATGGTGCGGACGAGCGCCTCGTCGTCCAGGTCCTCGGCGAGGAGCTGTGCGTGCCGCGGCGTGAACCCGCCGTTGCCGCCGACGTACACGTTCCAGCCCTTGTCCGTCGCGATGACGCCGACGTCCTTGCCGCGCGCCTCCGCGCACTCGCGCGCGCACCCGGAGACCCCGAGCTTGATCTTGTGCGGCGAGCGCAGGCCGCGGTACCGGAGCTCGAGCTCGACGGCCATGCCCACCGAGTCCTGCACCCCGAACCGGCACCACGTGGACCCGACGCACGACTTCACGGTGCGCAGCGACTTGCCGTACGCGTGCCCGGACTCGAACCCGTGCTCGACGAGCCGGCGCCAGATGTGCGGGAGCTGCTCGATGCGCGCGCCGAACATGTCGATGCGCTGGCCGCCCGTGATCTTCGTGTACAGCCCGAAGTCCTTGGCGACCTGCCCGATGACGAGCAGCCCGTCGGGCGTGATCTCCCCGCCGGGGATGCGCGGGACGACGGAGTACGTACCGTCCTTCTGCATGTTCGCCATGACGTGATCGTTGGTGTCCTGCAGCGTCGCCTGCTCGCCGTCGAGGATGTGGCCGTTGCCGAGCGACGCGAGGATCGACGCGATCGTGGGCTTGCAGATGTCGCAGCCGCGGCCGGCGTCGCGGACGAGCACGGCCCCCTGGGTATCGGTCACGGGATCCGGCGCGCGCCCGAACCGCCCGATGATCTCGCTGAACGTGTGCAGGTCGGCGACACGGACGGCGTCGAAGAGCTGCGCGCGCGACAAGTCGAAGTGCTCGCACAGCGCGTTCGAGACCTCGACGCCCGTCCGAGCGAGCTCGGTCGTCGTGATCTTCTTGACGAGCGGCAGGCACGACCCGCAGCTCGTCCCCGCCCGCGTGCACGCCTTGACGCCCGCGAGGTCGGTGCACCCGTGCTCGGTCACCGCCCCGCGGATCGTGCCGGCGCTGACGTTGTTGCACGAGCAGACCGTGGCGTCGTCGGGGAGCTCGAGGCTCGGCGCCCCGCCCCCGGACCCCTCGGGCAGCAGGAACAGCCCCGGGTCGCCCGGGAGCTCCGTGCCGAGCATCGGTCGCAGCGACGCGTACGGCGCCGCATCCCCGACGAACACGCCGCCCAGGAGCGTGCGCGCGTCGTCGGACAGCACGAGCTTCTTGTAGACGCCCGCGACCGGGTCGGCCCACACGAGCTCCATCGCGCCCTCGGTACGGCCGAACGCGTCGCCGAAGCTCGCGACGTCGACCCCCTGGAGCTTGAGCTTGGTCGCCGTGTCCGCGCCGGGGAACGTCGCCTCGCCGCCGAGCAGGCGGTCCGCGACGACCTCCGCCATCGCGTAGCCCGGCGCGACGAGGCCGATGCACCGACCCTCGATGCACGCGACCTCGCCGACCGCCCACACGTGCTCGTCCTCCGTGCGGCACGCCAGGTCGACGACGGCGCCGCCGCGCTCCCCGATCGCGAGCCCCGCCGCGCGCGCGAGCTCGTCGCGCGGCCGCACGCCCGTCGCGACGACGACGACGTCCACGTCGAGCCGGCCGCCGTCGGCGAAGTCGAGCCGGCCCACGTGGCCGGTCTTGCGCGAGACCTTCATCTCCTGGGTCCCGGTGCTGCAGCGGACCGCGATGCCCATGCCGTTGATGAGGCGCTTGAGCGCCTCGCCGCCGCCCAGGTCGATCTGCGCGTCCATCAGATGCGTGCCGAACTGGATGACCGTGGCCTGCGCGCCGAGCGCCTTGAGCGCCCCGGCGGCCTCCAGGCCCAGGAGCCCGCCGCCGATCACGGCGCCGCGGACGGGGCGCTCCCAGCCGCCCTCCGTCGTGGCGTTCCGGCGCTTCTCCTCGACCCACCCGCGCAGGGCCGCGACGTCGTCGATCGTGCGGTAGACGAACACGCCCGGGAGGTCGTTGCCCGGGATGGGCGGCATCGCGGCGCTCGACCCCGTCGCGAGGACCAGCTCGTCGTACTCGTGCACCCGCCCCAGGCGGTCGGTGACGGTCTGCGCGTCGCGATCGATCGACGTCACCGCGCAGTCGCGGTGCAGCGTGACGAGCGGGTCGTCCCACAGGGCCGGGTCGCCGAGCGTGAGCTCCTCGGCGTCGCGAGCCGAGAAGTAGCTCGTCAGGGCGACGCGGTCGTACGGCTTGCGCGGCTCCTCGGCGAAGAGCGAGACGCGCCACGCGCCGTCGGTGTCGCGCGCACGCAGCGCCTCGACGAGCCGCTGCGCGACCATGCCGCCGCCGACGACGACGAGGTGCCGTGGGGCAGCGGGAGCGCTGTGCGCGGGGGCGGGATCGGTCTGAGGTCCGGTCACGGCGGGCTCCTGGGGGCGTCGGGGCAGGTCGGTCACCTTCCGCAGGGGTACGAGGAGAGCCCCCGGGAAGGTGCTGACGACGCTACGGACGGGCGGTTTCGCGACCGTGCCCCGTCCGTTGCCCGTCCGTAACGGTGTTCTCACCGGGAGCCGTACCGCCGTGTGAGGTCGGCGGCGCGGTGCGAGATCGGCAGGTCGTGCCGAGATCGGCGGTCGTGACTGCCGATCTCGGCACGGCCCGCCGATCTCACGTGCCGAGGCCGGCGCGCGCCGGAGTCGCCTCGTCCTGCGGCTGGTCAGGGTCCGCCTTCGCGAGCCAGTCGACCAGACCGCACACGACGTCCTTGCAGCCCCCGCAGCCCGTCGTCGCGCGCGTGGCCCGCGCGACGTCGTCGACGCTGCGGGCGCCGTCGTGCCAGCATCCGACGACGTCGCCCTTGGTCACGCCGTTGCACGTACAGACGGTCGTGCGGTCGGTCATGTGGGTCGGGGACGACGCCGGCGCGGGGGCCTGCGCGACCGGGCGCAGCAGCAGGTGGGCCGGGTCCGCGGGGACCGGGACCCGGCGCGTGTACGTCGCGGTGAGGTCGGCACCCACCTCGGGCGCGCCGACGCACGTCGCGCCGACGAGCAGCCCGTCCGCGACGACGACCTCGACGTGCCGTCCCGACACGGGGTCGCTGAGCGTCACGGAGCGGTGCGCGGGATCGGGCGCGCGGCGCTCGCCGCACACGCCCATCGTCACGATCTCCAGCCCCGCCGCCTTCACGCGCACGACGTCGGTCCCGGCCCGTGGGCGCTCGTCCGCACCGGGGTTCCCGGGCGCAGCAGGGCGCGGACGACCCGCGGACCCGGGTCCCGCACGGCGGGCGGCGACCCCGGGACGGCCCTGCGCCGACGGCGCGGGCGCCTCCCCGACCGGGCGCGCGACGACGTTCATGGCGAGCCGCAGCGCCATGCTCGGTCGGTCGGCGTCGACCCCCAGGCGGAGCCGTGGGCGCCCCGACGCCGCCCCCTGCGCGGCGCCCGGGCTCCCCGCGTCGTCCCGGTCGGTCGTGCTCGCGCACCGCTCCGCGAGGTGCTCCGCGAGGCGGCGCGACTGGTCCCACCCCTGCGCGATCAGCCCGGTCCCGCCCTCGGGCGGCTGCGCGCAGTCGCCGATCGCGAACACGCGCGGGTCGTCGGGGCTCGCCAGGTCCGGCCCGACGACGACGCCCCGGTCGACCGCGAGGCCCGCCGCGCGCGCGAGCCCGGCCTCGGGCACGGTGCCGCACGCGAGCACGAGCAGGTCGGCCTCGAGGTCGACGAGCCGCGTCGCGTGGTCGCCCGCTCCCTCGGCGCCATCATCCGGGCGGGCCGACGGCCCGGCGGGAGCCCCGCCGTCGGGCACCCGGAGCGTCACGCCGCGCACGGAGCCCGACTCCACGACGACGCGCTCGGTGCGGGCACGGGTCCAGGTCCGCACGCCGAGCCCCGCGAGGCTGCGCGCGACGACGTCGCCCGCGGCGCGGTCGAGCTGGCGGTCCATGACGCTCCCGCCCCCGTGCACGAGGCTCACGGCGACGCCGCGGCGCGCGAGCCCGCACGCGACCTCGAGCCCGAGCACGCCCGCCCCGACGACCACGGCGTGCCGGGCGTTGACCGACGCCGCGACGATCTCGCGCGCGTCGTCGAGCGTGCGCAGCGCGTGCGCGCCGCGGCGCAGGCCGCCCGGCAGGTCCGTCAGACCCGGCAGGCCGGGGATCCGGGCGGCTGCGCCCGTGGCGAGCACGACGACGTCGTACGGGTACGCCCCCTCCCCCGTGACGACGCGGCGCGCGGCGCGGTCGATCGCGATGGCCTCGGTGCCGCGCCGGACGGTCACGCGGGCGTCGTCCGCGCCGGGCAGCCCGATCGCCGCGACGTCGACCTTGCCCGCGACGACCTCGCTGAGCAGCACGCGGTTGTACGGCTCGTACTCCTCGGCCCCCAGCACGGTGACCTCGACGGCCGTCGGCCCCGCGGAGGTCCCGCACCGCGCCACGAGGTCGCTCGCGAACCGTGACCCGACCATGCCGTTGCCGACCACGACGACGCGCGTCATGCGCCCACCTCCTGGGTGCCGGGTGCACGCCGCACGTCCACGGCGCACACCTTGAACTCGGGCATGCCCGAGATCGGGTCGGTCGCGTCCGTCGTGACGCGGTTGACGCTGCCCTCCCCGCTCCAGTGGAAGGGCATGAAGACGGTGTCCGGTCGGATCCGGTCGCTCCACCGGGCGACGGCCTCGATCTCGCCGCGACGCGTCGTGAGGCGGGCGCGGTCGCCGTCGCCGACCCCGAGCCGCAGGCCGAGGACCGGGTGCAGCTCGACGAACGGCTCCGGCACGAGGCGGTCGAGCTCCGCCACGCGGCGCGTCTGCGCGCCCGACTGGTAGTGCTGGAGCACGCGCCCGGTGACGAGGTACAGCGGGGCGTCGGGGCGCACGTCGTCGGTCGGCCCGACGTGGTCGACGGCGACCATCCGCGCGCGGCCGTCCGGCGTGGCAAAACGGTCGAGGAACGTCCGCGGCGTGCCGGGGTGCGCCGCGCTCGGGACGGGCCAGTACAGCCCCGGGCCGCCGTCGCGCTCGTCCGCGTCGAGGCGCGCGTGGCTCAGGCCCGAGTAGTCGGCCACGCCGCCCGCGGACGCGCGCGCGAGCTCGTCGAAGACGACGGCGGGATCCGTCGGGATGGAGACCGACGAGCCCAGGCGACGCGCGAGCTCCGCGAGGATCCACAGCTCCGAGCGCGCCTCGCCGGGCGCGTCGACCGCGCGACGGCGCCGGATGACGCGCCCCTCGAGCGACGTCATGGTGCCCTCCTCCTCCGCCCACTGCGTCACGGGCAGCACGACGTCCGCGAGGAGCGCCGTCTCCGACGGCACCAGGTCGCACACCACGAGCAGGTCGAGGGCGCGCAGGTTCGCGGTCACCCGGTCCGCGTCCGGTGCGCTGACCACGACGTTCGACCCGTGCACGAGCAGCGCCCGCGGACCTGCTCCGGTCCCGTCCGGTCCGGCCGGCCGGCCCAGCGAGCGCAGCAGCTCGACGGCGGGCATCCCCGGGCCGGGGATCGTCGCCGGGTCCACGCCCCAGACGCCCGCGACGTGCGCGCGGGCCGACGGGTCGTCGATCGTGCGGTAGCCCGGGAGCTGGTCCGCCTTCTGCCCGTGCTCACGCCCGCCCTGGCCGTTCCCCTGGCCGGTGATCGCGCCGTAGCCAGAGCCGATGCGGCCCGGCAGCCCGAGCGCGAGCGCGAGGTTGATCGCCGCCGTCACCGTCGCGGTGCCCTGCGAGGACTGCTCGACGCCGCGGCCCGTGAGCACGTACGCACCCGAACCACCGCGGGCGGGCGACGCCGCGGCGAGCAGCCGGGCCACGTACCGCAGCCGGTCGGCCGGGACGCCGCACACGGTCTCGGCCCGCTCGGGCCACCACGCCATGACGGAGCGCCGGACGTCGTCGAACCCCGTCGTCCGCCCGTCCAGGTACTGGGCGTCCGCGAGCCCCTCCGTGACCACGACGTGCAGCAGCGCGAGCAGCACCACCAGGTCCGTGCCGGGCACGGGCTGGAGGTGCACGCCCTGGTCGCCCACCGGCCCCGCGCCCGGAGGCGGGACCAGGCGCCCGGGAGAGCGCCCGCCGTCGGGCACGCCCACCTGCCCGACGACGTCCCCGGGCTCCCCCGTGAGCGCTGCCGTCGCGCTGCGGCGCGGGTCCACGACGACGAGCCCGCCCCGCGAGCGCACACCCGCGAGGTGCTGGACCGAGGGTGGCATCGTCTCGGCGAGGTTCGAGCCGAGCAGGAGCACGGCGTCCGCTCCGCCGAGGTCGGCGAGGGGGAACGGGAGCCCGCGGTCGGCGCCGAACGCGCGGTTCGCTCCCGCCGCGGCCGAGGCCATGCAGAAACGCCCGTTGTAGTCGATGTTCGCGGTGCGCAGCACCGTGCGGGCGAACTTGCCGAGCGCGTACGCCTTCTCGTTCGTCAGGCCGCCGCCGCCGAAGACCGCGACCGCGTCCCGGCCGTGCTCCGCCTGCACGCGCGCGATCCCGGCCGCCACGACGTCCAGCGCCTCGTCCCACGACGCCGGGTGCAGCTCGCCGTCGCTCCCGCGCAGCAGCGGGGTCGTGATCCGGTCCGTCGCGCGGAGGACCGTCGCGCTCGTCCAGCCCTTCTGGCACAGACCGCCGCGGTTGGTCGGGAAGTCGCGCGGGGCGACCGTCACCGGGAGCGGTGTCGACGGACCCGGTTCGTCCGACGGGGACAACCGCATGCCGCACTGGAGCGCGCAGTACGGGCAGTGCGTGTCGGCGGCTCGCGCGGCTGCGGCCGGCACCGCACCGGGGGCCTCGGAGACCCCCGGCGCGGCGGACGTGGGAGCGGACGGCACTCGTGGCCTCCGCTCAGATCCCGGCCGACGCGAGCGCCGACCCCTTGCGCAGGTACACGGCCCAGGCGACGACCGCCATGACCGCGTACATCCCGATGAACGCCCACAGCGCCGGGACGAGCGAGCCGGCGAGGCTCGTCGAGGCGGCGAACCCGCGCGGGATGAGGAACCCGCCGAACGCCCCGATCGCCCCCGCGATGCCGATGCACCCGGCCGCGGCCTTGCGGGCGCGGGCCCGGGCCTCGTCGAGCGCCGCCGCATCGACCGCCGTCGGCCCGTCGAGCGCGCCGCCCGGGACGGCGCTCGCCTGGAAGACGGCCGGGATCATGCGGTAGGTCGAGCCGTTGCCGATGCCCGTCGCGACGAACAGGACGAGGAACGACGCGAAGAACAGGCCGAAGCTGTGCGACTGGAGCGCCTGGATCGCGCCGAACGCCCCGAGCGCCATCACGCCGTACGACGCGATGGTGACGCGCGTGCCGCCCACCCGGTCCGCGATGACGCCGCCGAGCGGCCGCGTGACCGAGCCGACGAGCGCGCCGAGGAACGCGATCGAGAGCGTCACCTCGGGGAACTGGCCCTTGAGCAGCAGGGGGAACGCCCCGGCGTACCCGATGAACGACCCGAACGTCCCGATGTAGAGGAACGAGATGATCCACGTGTGCTTGTTCCGCGTCGCGGCGGCGAACGACCTCGGGTCGGCCTTCGCCGTGGACAGGTTGTCCATGAACCGCCACGCGAGGAACGCCGCGAGCAGGACGAACGGGATCATCATGAGCCCCGCACGCTCCAGCGCGACGCCCGCGCCACCGACGACGACGAGCGGCACCGCGAGCTGCACGACCGCCGTCCCCAGGTTGCCGCCCGCGGCGTTGAGGCCCAGGGCCTTGCCCTTCTCCCGTTCCGGGTAGAAGAACGAGATGTTCGCCATCGACGACGCGAAGTTCCCGCCGCCGAAGCCCGCGAGCGCCGCGACCGCGAGCATGACGCCGAACGGCGTCCCCGGGTCCTGCACCGCGACCGCGAGCGCGCCCGTCGGGAGCAGGAGCAGGAGCGCGGAGACCACGGTCCAGTTGCGGCCGCCGAACAGCGGCACCGCGAACGTGTACGGGATGCGCAGCGTCGCACCGACGAGGCTCGGCACGGCGATGAGCCAGAACTGCTGGTCGACCGTGAACGTGAACCCGGCGGCGGGGAGCTGCGGCACGACGATCGACCACAGCGCCCACACCGCGAAGCCGAGGAACTCCGCGAAGACCGAGATCCACAGGTTGCGCGTCGCGACCTTCCGGCCGCCGTCGCGCCAGAACGTCGGGTCCTCCGGGTCCCAGCGGTCGATCCACCGCCCCGAGCGGTGGGTGGGGACGGTCGCCGTGCGGCCGGCGGCCGGGGCGGTCGTCGGCCCGACGGCGGTCGTGGCCCCGGGCGCGGGGGCCGCGGCGGTCGTGGTGGCCGGCGTGCCGGAGGGGTGGTCTGCGGACTGCTCACCCTCGTGGGTGGTGGGGCTCGTGGGCGCGGACATGGCGGCTCCTTCAGCAGGTCCCGGTCAGTACCGAGGACGCTAGGAACGCCGTGTTTCCCCCGCGCGCGGCCGTCGTTAAGCCCGTGTGAGGTCTTCCGCACACCCGGTGCGGCACCGTTGTGAGCGCCCCGCGACCCGGGGCGAGGGACGGTCACGCGGCACGAGGACGTGCGGCGGGAGCCGTCCGGGGTCAGCCCTCGACGCCCGTCGCCTCGTGCGACGAGCCGACGGGCTTCGACTCGGGCGACCCGCGCTCGCGCAGGTAGATCGCGAGCACGACCATGCTCAGGACCGCCAGCATCTCGGACTGCCAGTTCTGGAACGTCCGGCTCCAGAAGTCGGGCATCGAGAGGTACTCGGTCCACGGCACCGGGTCCTCGAGGTCGCGGAGCCGCTCCTCGCTGAACGCGACGGCGCCCGCCGCCGACTGCGCCGCCCACGAGCCGAGGAAGATCGTGCCCATGACGAGCGAGAGCGAGCGCGAGTAGACCGCGAGCCGCCAGCCTCCGGCCCGCGACCAGGCAGGGGAGTCGGGGGTCGCGTGCTCGCCCACCTTCTGGTCCTCGTCGGACTCGCGGCCCGCCTCGTCGAGCTTCTTCGACTCGGGCGAGGCACGCTGCACGAACCACACGGTCGCGGTGATGAAGAGCAGGAACTGCAGGTACTCGGACTGCCAGTTCTCGGTGACGTCGACCCAGAACGCCGACGACGCCACGTACTGGCCGAACGTCACCGGGTCGAGGCCCGCCGCGGTGACGACCCAGCCGTCGCCCGACACGGCGAGGAAGAGCGTGTCGGTCGCCGTCACGACCTGCGCCTGCCGGCCGGCCACGTGGACGTCCTCGACGACGAGGTCGTCCCCGGCCGCGGCGAGCGCGGCGAGCGGCCCGTCCGGTGCGATGACGACGTCCGCGCACGGCTCGCCCTCGTCCGCGGCGAGCGCGTCCACGGCGTCGGGCAGGATCAGCGCGCACGCGGCGGCGCCGTCACCCCCGGCGACCGCGGCGGCGAGCTCCTTCGACGACGGCCCGGGCGTCCGCGCTCCCCGGCCCGGCGCACGCGGCGAGGCCGAGCGCCGCGAGACCGACGTGCGCGCCCGCGGGGATCGCTGCCCGAGCCCGGCGCCGGTCCCCCGGCCCGGCTCCCGCCGTCGGCCGGACCGCCCTGCCCCGAGCGCTGCGCACCCGACCTCCCTCGAACGACACCGGTGAGGTTCACCGGGCCCTCCGAGGCCCTTGCTCGCCGTTCCCCGGGTGCCCGCAAGCGGAGCACCGCGCGGGCTCAGCCCCAGACGAGGCCGCGCGCCGGGTCCTCGAGCACCTTCGCGACGTCGGCCAGCACGCGCGCGCCGAGCTCGCCGTCGACGAGGCGGTGGTCGAAGCTCAGGGCGAGCTGCGTGACCCAGCGCTTCTTGATCTTGCCCTTGTGGACCCACGGCTGCTCGCGGATCGCGCCGAACGCGAGGATCGCGGCCTCGCCCGGGTTGAGGATCGGCGTCCCCGTGTCGATGCCGAACACGCCGACGTTCGTGATCGTGATGGTGCCGTCGGACATGTCGGTGGGCGACGTGCGGCCCGCCCGCGCGGTCGACGTGAGGTCCGCGATCTCGCCCGCGAGGCCGTGCAGGTCGAGGCGGTGCGCGTCCTTGATGTTCGGCACCACGAGCCCGCGCGGCGTCGCGGCCGCGATCCCCAGGTTCACGTAGTGCTTGTAGACGATCTCCTGCGCGGCGTCGTCCCAGCTCGCGTTGATCTCCGGGTGGCGGCGCACGGCGAGGAGCAGCGCCTTGGCGGTGACGAGCAGCGGCGTGACGCGCACGTCGGCGAACTCCCGGTCCTCGCGCAGCGTGTGCACGAGCCGCATGGTCTTGGTGACGTCGACCGTGTGGAAGACGGTGACGTGGGGGGCGGTGAACGCGCTCGTCACCATCGCCTCGGCGGTGCGCTTGCGCACCGACTTCACGGGCACGCGCGTCTGGCGGCCGTCCGGGGTGACGGCGCCGGACGCGAGCCACGGCTGGTCGTCGTCGGCGTACGTCGCGAGCGGCTGCGCCTTCGCCTGCTCGTGGTACGCCTGCACGTCCTCGCGCGTGACGATCCCGCCCGGCCCGGTGCCCGCGACGCTCGCGAGGTCGACGCCGAGGTCCTTGGCGAGCTTGCGCACCGGCGGCTTCGCCAGCACCGGCAGGTGCACGTGAGCGACGGCGGCGGACGCGGGGGTCGGCTTGCTCGCCGCGGGCACGGGGGCGGCTGCCGGGGCAGGCGCCGGGACGGCTGCCGCCGGCGCGGCGGCCGGGGCCGTGTCCGGAGCGCGGCGGCGGCGACGGGCCGTGCCCGGCTCCACCGTGCCGTACCCCACGAGCACCGAGCCGGAGCCACCGGCCGCGGCGGACGGCGTCGCGCCCTCCGACCCGGCGCCCGCGGGCGAGGCGGGCGACGGGACCGCGTCCGCGCCGTCGGGCACGACGCCGGCGGGCGCGCTCGGCGCCGGCGCGGCACCGGACGGGTCCGTGTCCACGACGATGATCGGCACGCCGACCTCGACCGTCGTCCCCTCGGGCGCGAGGATCTCCGTGACGACGCCCGTGTACGGCGACGGGAGCTCCACGAGGGACTTGGCCGTCTCGATCTCGACGATCGTCTGGTTGACCGTCACGGCGTCGCCGACGGCGACGTGCCACTGCACGATCTCGGCCTCGGTGAGGCCCTCGCCCGCGTCGGGGAGGTTGAACTTCTCGAAGGTGGGCACTGCGTGGTCCTCCTGGTGGTCCCGGTCGGCGCTGTCGAGGTCGCGGCGGACGCGCGTCAGAACGCGAACGCGCGGTCGACGGCGTCGAGCACGCGGTCGAGGCTCGGCAGGTAGTCGTGCTCGATCTTGGCGACGGGGTACGGGGTGTGGAAGCCGCCGACGCGCAGCACGGGCGCCTCGAGCGAGTAGAAGCACTCCTCCGTCACGCGGGCCGCGACCTCGGCGCCCGAGCCCAGGTAGGTCGGGGCCTCGTGCACGACGACGCAGCGCCCGGTCCGGCGCACGGACTCCACGACGGTCGCGGTGTCGAGGGGGGAGATGCTGCGCAGGTCCACGACCTCGACGCTGCGCCCCTCCTGCTCGGCCGCCGCGGCGGCGCGGAGCGCGGTCGCGACGGTCGGGCCGTACGCGACGAGCGTGAGGTCGGTGCCGGGACGGACGACGCGCGCGCGGTCGAGCACGGTCGCGCCCTCGCCGCGGCCCGCGACGTCGACCGGCCCCTTCTCCCAGTAGCGGCCCTTGGGCTCGAAGAAGAGCACCGGGTCCGGCGAGGCGACGGCCTCCTGGATCATCGTGTACGCGTCCTGCGGCGTGGACGGCGACACGACGCGCAGACCGGCCGTGTGCGCGAACAGCGCCTCGGGGCTCTCGCTGTGGTGCTCGACCGCACCGATCCCGCCGCCGTACGGCACGCGGATCACGACGGGCACCTGGAGCTTCCCGCCCGAGCGGTAGCCCATCTTCGCGAGCTGCGTCGTGATCTGGTCGTACGCGGGGAAGATGAACCCGTCGAACTGGATCTCGCACACCGGCCGGTAGCCGCGCAGCGCGAGGCCGATCGCGGTGCCGAGGATGCCCGACTCCGCGAGCGGCGTGTCGACCACCCGGTCCTCGCCGAAGTCCTTCTGGAGCCCGTCCGTCACGCGGAACACGCCGCCGAGCGCACCGATGTCCTCGCCCATGAGCAGGACCTTGGGGTCGGTCTCGAGCGACCGGCGCAGGCCCTCGTTGATCGCGCGGGCGAGGGTCAGGGTCTTGTTCTCGCTCATCGGGCCACCTCCGCGGCCGGCTCCTCGAAGGACTGCTGGTAGTCGGCGAACCACGCCTGCTCGCGCTCGACCACGGCGTTCGGGGTCGCGTAGACGTGGTCGAACATGGTCGACGGGTCGGGCGCGGCCAGCGCGCGCACCTCGTCGCGCAGCCGCTCGCCCAGCGCATCGGCCTCGGCCGCGAGGTCGGCGGCGAACGCGTCGTCCCACGCGTCCTCGGCGCGGAGCAGGTTCTCGAGCCGGTCGATCGGGTCGCGACGGCGCCAGTACTCCTCCTGGGCCCGCGAGCGGTACTTGGTCGGGTCGTCCGACGTCGTGTGCGCGCCCATGCGGTACGTGAACGCCTCGACGAACGTCGGGCCGCCGCCGGCGCGCGCCCGTTCGAGCGCCTCGGCGGTCACCGCGTAGCACGCGAGGACGTCGTTGCCGTCGACGCGCACGCTGGGGACGCCGAACCCGCCGCCGCGGCGGTAGAGCGGCACGCGGGACTGCTTGGTCGTCGGCTCGGAGATCGCCCACTGGTTGTTCTGGCAGAAGAAGACGACGGGCGCGTTGTTCACCGCGGCGAACACGAGCGCCTCGTTGACGTCGCCCTGCGACGTCGCGCCGTCGCCGAAGTACGTGACGACGGCCGCGTCGCGCTCCGGGTCGCCCGACCCGACGAGGCCGTCGCGCTGGACGCCCATCGCGTACCCGGTCGCGTGCAGGGTGTGCGACCCGATGACGAGCGTGTACAGGTGCACGTTGTGCTCCGTCGGGTCCCACCCGCCGTGGTCGACGCCGCGGAAGAGGCGCAGGCGCGCCGTCGGGTCGATGCCGCGCACGTGCGAGACGCCGTGCTCGCGGTAGGACGGGAAGACGTAGTCCTGCGGGGCGAGCGCGCGCCCGGAGCCGATCTGCGCCGCCTCCTGGCCCTTCGCCTGCGCGTACAGGCCGAGCTCGCCCTGCCGCTGGAGCGACGTCGCCTCGTCGTCGAAGCGGCGCGTGAGCACCATGTCGCGGTAGAGACCGCGCAGGGCGGCGGCGTCGAGGTGGGCGACGCGCTCGCGGTAGCCGTCCGTCTCGGGGGTCGTGACGCGGGCTCCGGCCGGCGTCACGAGCTGGAGCAGGGGGGCGTCGTCGGGACCGCCGGCGACGTCGGGGAGGTCGGGGGGCGTGCTCGCGCCGTCCCGCGCGGCGGTTCTCGCGTCGTTCTCGGTCACGCGACTCTCCTTCGGTGCGGCTCGGCCGTGCGGCCGGCCCGCTCGGGGGCAGGAGGCGCCCGGTCGGGGCGCCGTCGGAACCTACGTCTCCGTAGCCTACGCAAGCGTAGGCTACGACACCGTAGGTTCGGCTGCCGACGTGTCGCCCAAGATCCGCCGGGACGGGCTGTAGGGATCCTCCAATCCCCACCGGGCGGCCCCCGCGCCGACGGGGGCCCGCCCTAGGGCGTGTCCGGTGAATCGCGGAGCCAGAGGATGATCGCGGCGATGGTGAGTTCGGAGCGGTAGTAGGCGGCGCGTTTGGTGAAGCGGGTGGCCAGCGCGCGGAACTGCTTGAGCCGGTTGAAGCAGCGCTCGACGACGTTGCGGCCCTTGTAGATCTCGGTGTCGAACGCGGGCGGGCGCCCGCCTCGGCTGCCCCGACGTAGCCGGTGGCCGGCGTGGTCGGCCTTCTCTGGACTGGTTAACGCGATGCCCCGGGCGCGCATCGCTCGTCGGGTCGAGGGGCTGGAGTACGCCCTGTCGGCGAGCACCCGGTCCGGACGCTTGCGCGGCCGACCCGGCCCGTCACGCTTCACGGCGACCTGCTCCAGCAACGGCACCAGCTGCGGGTTGTCACCGGCCTGGCCGGGCGTGAGGATCACGCTCATCGGCAGTCCGCGCCCGTCCGTGGCGAGGTGGATCTTGGACGTCAGTCCGCCGCGCGAGCGGCCGAGTGCCTCACCCGCGAGGGCGAGATCGTTGACCCACCCTGTCTGGCAGCCCCCTTTTTGCGGGCTCCCGCCGCATGGTGGTGGGCCCGCACGTGCGTGGAGTCGACCGAGAACACCCACTCGACCTTCCCGACCGCGTCGTCCTTGACCTGCACGTGGTCCAAGATCTTGTCCCAGGTACCGTCCGCGGTCCACAACCGCAACCGCTCGTGCGCCGTCTTCCATGGGCCGTACTTGGCCGGCACGTCGCGCCACGGCGCCCCGGTGCGCAGCCGCCACAAGATCGCGTTGATCACCTGCCGGTGATCACGCCAGCGCCCACCACGCCCGGTCGCGACCGGCAGCAGCGGCTCGATCCGCGCCCACGCCGTGTCAGTCAGCTCACCACGCCCCACACCCACAACCCGGACATTACCGGACACATGCCAAGAACATTCGCAGGACAGGGCCTAGGGCGTGTCTCCCTACTCGAGTTGAGCGGCGCCCCGTTCGATTCCCTCGTGCCGGACCTTGCCGAGTGCGTCGCTAGCGCTGTGATCCGAGGCCTGAATGGGTTGGCGGGGCCAGTAGAGGGCTTGGTGCGACACGGCCCATGGACTCAAGCCTCTACGTCCGGACATCAGTCGGCTCCGGGGCGCCGATGCGCATCGTCACGTGGCTCGCGTACTCGAGTGGCTCTCTGATGACCTGCACTCGTATTTGCCCTCGAGGGACGTCGACGACGCGCTCATTCTCGGCGTCCCCGATCGCGAGGCGCCCTGACGGGCAATTCAGCTGCCCGTCGAACTCCGCCGCGTCATCCAATGGAAAGGGCTCACCGACGACGACCGCCACGGTCACCATCGCCGACGGAAGGGTCACGTCCTCGGGCCAGTCATCCGGGATGTCGATGTCGGCTGCATGTAGCACCGGTACGGCTAGGCAAGACGCTGACGAGGTGATCGCCTCGTCGCCAAGGCCCGTAGGCAGGTCGAAGGACTCCCGTTCGTCGAAAGCCAGGAGGAGGCCCCACCGAAACGGTTGTGTCCACTCGAACTTCATCCCCGAACCGTATCGAAGGTGTCAAAGCCCACTCAGGCAGGCCTGCTGCACTGTCTTTGGTCGGGAGTGATGCTGGCGCGTGCCTCCTCGTGATGGCTGCGCTGGGGCACGACAGCACGCCAAAATAGGTTCGCAGAACCAGTCGCTTAGCTGCGAAGCCAGACAACAATTGCGGCCAGGACGGCTCCGGCGCGGTAGACAACGGCGTGCTTGTCGTATCGGGTTGCCAGGCCCCGCCACTGCTTGAGCAGGTTGAAGGACCGCTCGACCACGTTGCGCCGCTTGTAGGTCTCCCGGTCGAGCTTCGGCGGGCGACCACCCATCGCACCTCGCCGTTTCCGGTTCGCCTGCTGGTCGGACGGTTCGGGGATCACGACTCGGATTCCGCGCCTACGCAGCATCGCCCGGCTCCCGCGTGAGGAGTACGCCTTGTCTGCGAGCACAGCATCGGGGGTTGTCCGCGGTCGACCCGCACCAAGTCGTGGAACCCAGATGTCGGCGAGCACGAGCTCCAACGCTCGTCCATCATGGGACTGCCCCGGAGTCACGACAACCGCCAGCGGGCGGCCTCGCCCGTCGACGGCGTGGTGGATCTTGCTTGTCAGCCCGCCGCGGGACCGACCGATGCCGTGACCAGCAGGTTCACTGTTGACCGCCTCGGTCCCACGGTTCTTGTGATTCGACGTCGCCCCCTGTGTCTTGCTCCGGGCGCCTCGTGTTCGTCGCATGCTGGTGTGCGCGGTTGATCGTGGAGTCCACCGACACGGTCCAGTCGACCTGGCCCGCGGCGTCGGCCTCGGCCATCAGCTGGGACAGGATGCGGTCCCAGGTGCCGTCCTCGGCGAACCTCTTGTGCCGCTTCCACACCGTCTGCCATGGCCCGAACACCTCACGGGGCAGATCGCGCCACGGGATCCCAGTCCGATACCGATAAGCGATGCCCTCAACCACCGTGCGGTGATCCCCGAACGGACGACCGACCTTGCCCGCATTCGACGGCAGCAACGGCTCGATCCGCTCCCACTGCTCATCCGTCAAGGCCTGGAACCGACTCACCGCCGAGATTCTGCCGCGCGCCCGTACTCACCGTTGGGAGACACGCCCTAGCGCGGGTACGCGCCGCCCGCGCGCAGCGCGTCGCGCTCGCGCAGCACGGGCCAGCGCGAGAACGCGAAGACGAGGAACATGACGACGTTGAGGATCGGCACGAGGCCGACGAGGATCCACCAGCCCGAGTAGCCGGCCTTCTGGATGATCCGGATGTAGGCGACGAGGAAGATCACCGCCACGGCGACGTAGACGACCAGCGCGGCGGTGCCGAAGGCCCACCCGTACTCGTCCACGAACTGGTCGTACTCGACGTTGTCCATGCTCGCGAGTGTTCTCGCGCTCGCGACCCGCGGCAACCCGGGCGATCACCGGGGTGTAGACCAACGTCTACATGCGGTCGTAGCCTGGTTGCATGGAGACCGTCGGCACCCGCGAGCTCAAGCAGAACCCCCACGCCGTCATCCGCCGCGTCCTGGACACGGGCCAGGAGATCGAGGTCACGGCGTACGGGAATCCCACCGGTGTCCGACTCGTCCCCGACCGCGGTCGCCGGAGCGCCCGATGGGTCCTCGGGCGCGACCTCGTGGGCATCCCCCCGATGAGTCCGGAGAACGTCGCGGGGTTGGTGAGCCAGATCGAGCACGCACGCGACGACGATCTCGTCCGCGACCCGTGGGAGGACCGGACGTGATCGTCCTGCTCGACACGAACGTCCTCGTCGACCTGGCCCGTCACGCTCTCGATCCGCAGGCCTCGTACGGCGCGAGCATCTTCTCCCGGGCCGAGCTCGAGTTCGGGATCCGCGCCGCGCGCTCCTCCGCGCAGGCAGCCGAGCGCCGTCGGCACCTCAACGACCTGGACGACCGGTTCGACTGGATCGACTTCGACCTCGACTGCACGCGGTCCTACGGCCTGCTCGCAGCACACGCCAAGGGCCGCGTCACAGGCTCTCGGGTGCGTGGCAAGGACGCCCTCATCGCCGCGCAGGCGCACCGGCACGGCGCCGCGGTGATGACCGCGAACCGGGACGACTTCCGCCCGTTCGAGGAGCTCGTCCAGGTCCTCTCGCCTGACCGGGCGAAGAGCTGACCTACAACCAGGTGGCGCTCACGCGCAGGAACAGGTCCGTCGCCTCCGGCTCGCCGACGCTCACGCGCAGCCCCTCGCCCGCGAACGGGCGCACGATCGCCCCGGCGGCGCGCGCCTCCTCGGCGCGCTGCATGGTCCGCTCGCCCAGGTCGAACCAGACGAAGTTCGCCTGCGACTCCGGCAGCGCCCAGCCCTGGTCGCGCAGGCCCTCGACGAGGCGCGCGCGGTCGGCGACGAGGTGCTCGACCCGCTGCAGCAGCTCGTCGCGCGCCGCGAGCGACGCGATGGCCGCGCGCTGCGCGACGTGGGAGACGCCGAACGGCGTCGACACCGCGCGGATCCCCGCCGCGAGCCGCGGGCGCGCGACGGCGTAGCCCACGCGCAGTCCCGCCAGGCCGTACGCCTTGGAGAACGTGCGCAGCAGCACGACGTTCGGGTGCTGCGCGTACACCGCGAGGCCGTCGGGGACCTCGGGGTCCCGCACGAACTCGAGGTACGCCTCGTCGAGCACGACCAGCACGTCCGACGGCACCGCCGCGAGGAACGTGTCGAGCTCGTCGCGGTGCACGACCGGGCCGGTGGGGTTGTTGGGCGTGCACACCATCACGACGCGCGTGCGCCCGGTGATCGCCGCGGCCATCGCGGGCAGGTCGAGGCGGCCGGCGTCCGCCCCCGTCCGCAGCGGCACCTGGACCGACGTGCCGCCCGCGACCGCGACCGCGATCGGGTAGGCCTCGAACGAGCGCCACGGGTACACGACCTCGTCGCCCGGCTCGACGACCGTCTGCAGCACGTGCGCCAGCACCGCGACCGAGCCGTTGCCCACGACGACCTCGTCCGCGCCGACGCCCAGGTCGGCCGCGAGCGCCTCGGTGAGCTCGGTCGCGTACATGTCCGGGTAGCGGTTCACGTCCGCGGCGGCGTCGGCGATCGCGGCGACGACCGACGGCAGCGGCGGGTACGGGTTCTCGTTGGAGGAGAGCTTGAACGCCGCCGCGCCCGGGGCGACGCGGGCCCCGGGGACGTAGGCCGGCAGCGCGGCGACGGCGGGACGCAGGGGGACGCGGGGTTCGTGGGCCACGGTCCTCAAGCATGCCAGCAACCGGGACCGGCGGGCACAGCGGGTGAACCGGCCGGACAAAGCGCCCGTGTGCGACAACCGGCGCGCCGCCCGCGGGCGACGTTCCTATGATCGGACGACCCCTTCGCTGCAGAGAGGTTCGCGAGCCCGGTGAGCGCCCACGACGAGGTCCCGGCCCCCGACGCCCCTGTGCCCGGGGTGTGGGGCATGGAGCGCCCGCGCCTCGTCCGTCCTCTCGGCACCGCGCCCCGCGCCCTCGTCGTGGCTCCCCAGGGGTACGGCAAGACGACGCTGCTCGCGCAGCTCGCCCGGGGCCAGGCGCGCGACCACGGGCGCGACGTGGTCTGGGTCCGGGCCGAGCGCTACCCGCACGGGACGGTCCAGGTCCGCGTGCGGGGCCCCGTCCCGGCGGCGGCCGGCGGGCGGCGCCCCACGGACCTCCGCGACGTCTCCGACCTCGCGCGCGCCGGGACCCGCCCGCTCCTCGTCGTGGTCGACGACGCGCACGAGCTCGTCGGGACGCCGCTCGAGACGGAGCTGGAGCACCTCCTCGCGAGCGCCTCCGACCGGGTCTGGGCCGGAGTCGTCGGTCCGGCCCGCGCCGCCGAGCCAACGGACCGTGCCGTCGCCGCCGACCACCGCGTCCGCCACGGCGCGGTGCCCCGTGCGCTGCGTGAACCGCAGCACCGCCCCGCCCGGTCCCGGCCCGGCCGTCGGGCTCGGCTCGGGCGAGGGGCCGGGCTCGCCGTCCGGTGCCGGCTCGGTCACCGTCACCCAGTCCGGGTGCGACGCGCCCCCGTCCGCCGGCACCCGCCACACGCCGGCGAGCCCGGTGCCGTGGACCTCCCGGTCCGGGTACCCGTCGCCGTCGTCGTCCACCTGCTCGACCCACACCCGCACGAAGGCGACCCACAACGCGGGCAGGCCGGTGCCGCCGTCCCGCGCGGTGAACGCGACCAGCAGGCCGACGCCGCCCCCGTCGAGCTCGACCTGGCGCACGCTCGCCTCGCCCACGACGGGCCCGGGCAGGTCGGCGCCCACCTCCACGACCTCGGACACGACCGAGTAGCCCCACCCCCACGCGTCCGGCAGCGCGAACGTCGCGAGCGAGCCCGCCGGGTCGTACCGGGTGGTCGTGAAGAGCACCCTCGTGCGGGCGTACGGCGTGTCGGCCAGCACTGGCTGCGTGTCGGCCCCCGGGTCGTCGGTCAGGCGCACGACGTCGGGCGCCGGCGCCGTCGGCCCGGTCGGGGCGGGCTCGGCGAGGGCACGTCGGTCAGGCGCACGGGGTAGATGTCGCCGAGCGGGTCGTCGCGGGTGCTCGAGAAGAACAGGCCGTGACGTTCCGCCCGCCGCGCACCGCCGACGTCCCCGCCGGGCAGCTCGACTTCGGCATCCGGGTCGTCCCGCTCGAGCACCCCGACGAGGCGGTCGTCCCCGAGGGCGTGGTCGAGGTCCTGCCCTTCCTCGACACGACGGCGGAGCTCGTCCCGCGCACCACGCACGGCCGTCGGTCCGGTCGGCACCAGGTCGCGGTGGACAACCGCGGGAACGCTCCCGTGACGGTGCTGCTCGCGTGCGCCGACGGGACCGACGAGCTCACGTTCCGCGTCCCCGAGCCCCACCTCGTGGTCGACCCGGGCACCGCGCGGTTCTCCACCGTCCGCGTGCGGCCGCACCGCACGTTCTGGCGCGGCCCGGACAAGACGCTCCCGTTCGTGGTCCAGGTCGCGGCCGACAACACCGTGCCCGTCACGCTCGACGGCGCGTTCGTGCAGACGGCGCTCCTGCCGAAGTGGTTCCTCAAGGCGCTGCTGGCCCTCCTCGCGCTGCTCGCCGTCCTCGCCGTGCTGTGGTTCACGCTGCTCAAGCCGGCCATCACCTCGGCCGCCCAGGCGGCGGTGCGCGACGACCTCTCCGAGGCGCAGGAGGCGGCCGAGGCCGCCCAGCAGGCGGCGCAGCAGGCGTCGGGTGCGGCGCAGCAGGCCGCCGGCGCGGCGTCCGACGCGAAGGTCGCCGCGACCGAGGCCGGCACGACCCTCGCCGACACCGAGGAGGCGGTCGCGGCGTTCGTCCCGCCGTCCGGCACGTCGGTCCCCGTCCGGCAACGGCTCGACGCGCAGCCCGCCGCGGGAGAGACCGAGACCGTCACGTTCGAGGTCCCCGAGGGCGCGACGCTGACGATCGACGACGTGATCCTCAGCAACCCGCAGGGCGACTTCGGCCGCCTCACGATCGCGCAGGACGACGACCCGTTCCTCGACTTCGCGCTCGAGAACTTCCGCGACCTCGACTACCACTTCCAGTCCCCGATCACGCTCGACGGAGGGTCCGAGCTCACGCTCGAGGTCACGTGCCGCCAGCCGGGCGCGCCGCTCGGCGAGGACCCGGCCCCCACGGCCTGCGACACGTCCATGTACTTCGGCGGCACGATGTTCACCCCCGACGAGGCCGCCGAGCCGGCCGCCGCCCCCTGATGCCGACCGGACCCGCGGCGTGCGCCGGCGACCAGGTCGTCTGCCCGCTGTCCGACGGACCCAAGCCGCACGTCGGCGGCCCGGTGACGCCCGCCGCCTGCGTGCCGACCGTGCTCGTCGGCGGGCGCCCGGCGGCGGTCGCCAACGGGACCGGCGTGGTGTGCGCGTCGCCCGCGCCCAACGGCATCGCGGTCGGCAGCGCGACCGTGCTGCTCGGCGGCCTCCCCGCCGCCCGCGTCGGCGACACGACCGTCCACGGCGGGAACGTCGTCGGACCGGGATGTCCCACGGTGATCGTCGGCGGTTGATGGTTGGATGGCGGCATGAGCTTCGTCGTCCGCGTCCTCGTCACCGGTCTCGCGATCTGGCTCACGAGCCTGTTCATCGACGAGCACTTCCAGATCGTCGGCTCCGACACCGCCGGCGGGCAGGTCGTCATCATCCTCGTGGTGGCGCTGCTCTACTCGCTGGTGAACGCCGTCATCAAGCCGATCGTCCAGATCCTGTCCATCCCCCTCTACATCCTCACGCTGGGGCTGTTCTCGCTCGTCGTCAACGCGCTCATGCTCATGCTCACCGCGTGGATCACGGAGCAGACGGACTGGGGCATCCGCATCGTCGGCGGGTTCTGGTGGGCCCTGCTCGCGGCCCTCATCATCGGGCTTATCAACTTCGCCGTCTCGGCCGTCGTGCCCAAGGCCCAGGACCGCTGACCGGCGTCACCCCTGCACGCCGGGCGCGAGCGCGACGGCGAGCGCGTACCCGCCGACCCACGTCGACGTCACGGTCGGCGACCCCTGCGGGGCCGTCGCGACCTCCGTCGGCCCGCTCGCGTCGCGCGCCGAGCGCGACGGCCCGAGGCGCGACGTGTCCAGGCGCGTCACGGCCTCGTCGATCCCGGTCCCCGTGAGCTTGACGTACGCCTCCTTGCGGGCCCACATCTCCGCGAAGCGTGCCGCCGCGTCGTCCGGCGCGCCGCCGACGAGCCGGGTCTCGCGCTCGTGCAGCACCCTCCCGCTCAGGCCGGCCACGTCCCAGCGCGGCTCCACCCGCTGGACGTCGACGCCGACGCGCAGCCCGGCGCCCACGACCGCGACGACCAGGTCGCCCGAGTGGGAGACCGACAGGTCCACTCCCGCGGCCGCCACCTCCGGTCGGCCCCGGTCACGCCGCACCTCGGCCTGCCGGTGGTCGGGCACGTACGTCCTGAGCAGCTCGCGGACGAGGACGAGCGCGGTCGCGCTCCGCGCGCGCCGGACCGGGGCGAGCGTCTCGAGGTGGGCGCGGTCCCCGTCGCCGAGCACGGCGAACCGCCGGGAACCCGCGCCGAGCACGGTGCTCGACCTGATCCACGCGGTCGCCCGCGGACGACCGCGGACCCGGCTCACGCGGAGGCGTCCCGCACGTCCGGCGCCTCGTCGATCGCCGCCATGACCCGGTCGAGGAGCGACTTGAGCTGCGCGGCCTCGTCCGCCGTCACCGCGTCGAGCATCCGGTCCTCGATCGCCCGCGCGGCGAGGTCCGCCTCGTCGACGACCCGGCGGCCCGCCTCCGTCAACCGGGTCTCCAGGACCTTCTGGTGGAACAGGGACGCCGTCCGCTCGACCAGGCCCTTGCCCTCCAGGTTGCCGAGGATGGTCGCCATGGTCTGCGGGCTCACGAGGCTCGCACGAGCGAGCTGCGCGGCCGACGCCGCCGGGACGTACCGCAGGTAGAGCAGCGTCGCGTACTGGGGGACCGTGATGTCGAAGGGCTTCAGGGCTCGCGCCTTCGTGGCCATCAGGAGCTGCTCTGCTCGCTTGATGCGGGTGCCGATCCGACGATCGAGCTCGTCGTCTAGTGGGTTCATGCAGGGACCGCGTCTCAGATATTGGGAAACTTCTCGTCAGGCTATCACAGCGTTCTGTCGTCTATATGCCCATTGTCACTGCCGTCCCTCAGGGGCACGCACCGGCCGTGCCCGGGGAGGACCGCGCGGGCGCCACGGAGCACGACCGCGAGCGCCGCGAGCGACCGCTCGTGGTCCCGCACGTCGCCGAGCGGCGGGAACACGGGCCCCGGACCGCTCTCGAGGACCGTGTCGCCGGTCGCCACGACCACGGGGCCGCGGCCGATCCCGAAGCACACCGACCCGGGCGTGTGCCCGGGGGTGTGGTGGACGGAGACCGGGACGCCCGCCAGCTCGAGCCCGTCCGGCGGGACGTCCCGGCAGTCGTCGGGCACCCGGCGGGGATGCCCGTCGAGGAGGGCGCCCGGGAAGTGCGCCGCGAGGGCCGCCTCGGGTCGCTCCAGGTACGGCCGGTCGAGCGGATGGACGTAGACGGGAGCCGGGCGCGCCAGCGTGACGGCGCGGGCGTCCCAGGTGTGGTCCATGTGCCCGTGCGTCACGAGCACCGCGGCGAGCTCGCGCCCGGTGGCCGAGAGGCGGTCCTCGACCCACCCCGCGGCGCCCTGGCCGGGGTCGACGAGGATCGACGCCGCACCGTCGAGCGGATGGACGAGGTAGCAGCTCGTCGCGAAGTGCTCCCCGAACACCTCGCGCTCGACCACGAGCCCGCCGACGTGGAGGACGTCCATCAGGCCGGCACGCCCCCGAGGTCGAGGACGATCTTGCCGGTCGTCTCGCGGCCCTCCAGACGACGGTGCGCCTCGGCGACGTCCTCGAGCCGGAGGACGACGGGCTCGACCGGGACCGTCCCGTCGGCGACGGAACGGAGCGCGGCCCCCATGTGGTCGGCCAGCGGCACGGAGCTCCCGAACGCGACCGCGCCGAGGTTGTAGCCCACGAAGGCGGCTCCCGAGAACCAGACGTCGTCGAGCGCGACGCTCGTGTCCGCCCGGGCCGCGTCACCGAAGACGACGTAGCGGCCGAGCACCGCGACCCGGGAGACGAGCGCGGCCCGCGCCGGGCCTCCCACCGCGTCGAACACGACGTCGAACGACTCGCCGGACGCGAGCAGCTCGTCGTACGTCCACCGCTCGGCGAAGACGTCGGTCGGCAGGGCCGCGCGCTTGTCCGCGCTGCCCACGACCCCGACGACCTGCGCCCCTGCCGCCGCGCAGAGCGCCGCGACCGCCGAGCCGACGCCCCCGGCGGCGGCGAGGACCACGACGCGCTCGCCCGCGACCGGGCGGCCCGCGAGCCGGACCGCGCCCCACGCGGTCGTCACGTTGCACACCGCGCCCGCCGCGACCGCGGACGACAGGCCCGCGAGCGGGCCGTCGAGGACGACGACGTGGCGCGCCTCCGCCACCGCCAGCTCGGCGCCGCCACCGCCCGCGAGCGTGAGCGCCGCGACCCGGTCGCCCGGCACCACCGAGGTCACCTCGGCGCCGACCTCGAGGACGGTCCCGGCCACCTCGAGGCCGGGGACGTGCGGGAGACCGACGCCGATCTGCCCGCGCCGGAACATCACCTCCGCGAAGTTCACGCCCGCGTGGGACACCTGGATCAGGACCTGGTCCGGGGACGGCGTCGGGACGGGCACCTCCGCGACCCGGAGGACCTCCGGTCCGCCGTGCTCGTGGAACACCGCCGCCCGCATCGTCCGGGGGGCCGGTCCCCCGACGGCACCACCGGGTCGGGGTGCCGCCGGGCGGCTCGTGGTCGTCGTGGCGTCGGTCGTGGTCGTCGTGGCGTCGGTCATGGTCGTCCTCCGGTCTCGGGATGCTGGGGTGCGGGGTCGGGGCCCCACGCGTCGTCGTCGATCAGATCCAGCCACGGCGGCGGGCCTCCTCGCGGAGGGAGGGGTCGTCCCCGACGGGGCGCGGCCTGCCGACCGCGGCGAGCATGGGGACGTCCGTGACGTGGTCGCCGTACGCCGAGCAGGCGGACGTGTCCAGCCCGCGGGCCGCGGCGAAGGCCCGGACGGCCTCCGCCTTCCCGGCGCCGATCATGGGCGTCCCGATCTCCCCCGTGAGCACGCCGCCCTCGCTCGCGGGCTCCGTGCACAGGACGGCGTCGGCGCCCAGGTGGTCCGCGACGGGTCGCAGGGGGGCCGGGAAGGACCCCGAGACCAGCACGACGAGGTCGCCTGCGCGCGCGTGCGCCGCCAACGCCGCGCAGGCGTCCGGGAGGAAGAGGCCCGGCCGGTCGACGACCGAGGCCCACCACCTCCGCCCCTCGGCGAGCAGGTCGTCGGCGCGCCGGCCGCGCCACAGCCGGTAGTAGCGGCGGTTGACCTCCTCGCGCGGGAGCCCCGTCGGCAGCGACCCGACGAACCCGTCCCAGCGCCCGCCGTCGGCGGGCATCGCGTGGTCCAGGAACGCGGCCATCGTCTTCATCCCGACGAGCGTCTCGTCGACGTCGAAGAAGGCGGCGCGACGCGGCCCCCCGGCAGCCACCCCGGCGCGGCGCTCCTGCGCCGGGCCGGGGGACGGGGCCGGGGCCGGGGCCGGGGCCGGGGCCGGGGCCGGGGCCGGGGCCAAGCGTGCGGCGTCAGGCACGCGCACCGTCCGGCTGGAGCTCCTCGGCAGGCTCGTCCGACGCCGCGCCGGGCGTCGCGGGGCGCCGCAGGAGGATCGCCATGGCGGGCGCCATGGCCAGGCACACCACGCCGAGGACGACGAGCACGAGGTGCATCGCGGTCGTGTACGCGCCGAGGCTCGTCGCCACGAGCTCGGCCGCGTCAGGTGCCGGGACGCTCTCCGCCGTCGCCGCGAGCCCGCCCTCGGCGATCCGGTTGGCCAGCTCGCCCGAGGTGCCGTCCCAGCCCGGCACCGTCGTCGGGAGGGTCGAGCGCAGGAACCCGACGATCATCGACCCGACGACCGCGATCGCCACGACCTCCCCCGCGATGCGCGTCGTGTTGAACATCCCCACTGCCATGCCCGCCCGTGCGGGCGGCACCGAGGTCGCGGCGGCGGCGTCGAGGATCCCGTTCGAGATGCCGAACCCGATGCCGATCGTCAGCATCGGCAGCGCGATCTCCAGGAGCGAGCTCTCCGGCGTCATGACGGTGAGCCAGAGGCAGCCGCCGCCCACGAGGACCATGCACAGCACCAGCAGGGCACGGGCCGAGGCCCCGCGCGCCACGAGCGCACCCGCCACCGCGGGCATGACGAGCGTCCCGACCGTCAGGGCCAGCATCGAGAGCCCCGCCGTCCAGGCCGACATCCCGTAGACCGTCATGAAGTAGGTCGGGAGGAAGACGAGGAGCGTGACGAAGCCGAACGCCAGCGCGACCGGGGCCGCGCACACCGCGAGGTACGCCCGCTGGCGGAGCAGCGCGAGGTCGAACATCGGCCGTTCCTGCCGCGACTCCACGACCCCGAACGCCACGATGCCGAGCACCGTGACCGCGTACATCCCGAGGACGGCCGGGTGGGTCCACCCGAGCTGCGGCCCCTCGACGAGCGCGAGGATGAAGGCGAACAGCGCCACCACGAACGTCGTGGTCCCGGCCCAGTCGACGGACGGCCGGTCGTCGGCGGGCGCGACGGGCATCGAGCGCGCGCACAGCACGGCCGCGAGCGCGATGACGACCTGGGTGCCGAAGAACCAGCGCCACCCGAACGCGCTCGTCAGACCACCCGCCAGGAGGGGCCCGAACGCGAGGCCGATGCCGAAGCTCGTCCCGAAGAGGCCGAAGGCCCGCGCGCCGGCGGCACCGGAGTACGTCTGGGCGAGCGACGCGGCGGCGCTCGTCATGACCGCCGCGGCGGCGATCCCCGTGACGGCCCGGACGAGGTCGAGCAGCACGAGCGACTGGCTGAGGCTCGCGAGCAGCGCGCACGCGGCGTAGACGAGCGCCCCGGAGACGAAGACGCGCCGCCGGCCGAAGATGTCCGACAGGCAGCCCATCGCGAGCATGAAGCTCGCGAACGTCAGGTCGTAGGCGTGCACGACCCACTGGAGCGGCCCGATCCCTCCGGGCAGGTCCTCGGCGATCGCGGGGAGCGCGACGCCCGCGCCCGTGATCGACGTCGGGAGCAGCACGGCCGCGAGACAGGCGGCGACGAGCACGCCGGGACGGTCCTTGATCGCGGTCACGGCGTTCACGCGACGGCCTCCTCGCGCGCGGCGAGCAGGCCGGCGACGACGACCGCGGCCGACGTGACGGTGTCCTGCGGGGTGATCCGGCCCAGCTCGACGCGGACGCCCAGCTCCTTCTGGATCCCGAGGATCAGCTCGACGATGACGATCGAGTCGATGTCGAGCGCCTCGAGGCTCTCGTCGGGGCGGACGGAGCCCGGGTCGGTGCCGAGGATCGCGCCCAGGAGGGTCGTGACGACCCGGACGACCTCCTCCTGGCCGACGAGGGGCGCCGCGGGCGCCGGGGTGTGCACAGGATTCATGACGGTACTCCCATGGTGGTCGGTGACGTTGCGGGACGTGACGGCTCGTGGTCGCCCGCGGCGGGCGCGAGCGCGGGCCAGGTGAGCGCGACCGCTCCCCAGGTGATCCCGCCGCCGAACGCCGGCAGGACGACCTTGTGGCCCTCGAGGAGCTGACCCGCGTCGAGCCCGTGACGCAGCGCCAGCGGGATCGAGGCGGCGGAGGTGTTGCCGACGGTGTCGATGTTCGACACGAGCGAGGTCGCCGGGAGGTCGAGGCGCCGCGCGAGCGCCAGGAGGATCCGGGCGTTGGCCTGGTGCGCGACCACCCGGTCGATCTCGGCGACCTCCCAGCCCGCCTTGCGGGCGACGGCCCGGACCGACTCCTCCATGCGCAGCACGGCGTCGAGGAAGACGGCGCTCCCGTCCATGCGGAAGTAGGGGTCGAGGCGCTCGGGGACCGCCCGGTCGCGCGAGCCTCCCCCCGGGACGGCGATCAGGTCGCGCTTGGCGCCGTCCGACCCGAGGTCGGTCGCCAGGACGGCACCGGGTGCGTCGCGCTCGCCCGCACGGAGCACGACGGCGCCCGCCCCGTCCCCGAAGATGGCCGCGGTCGTGCGGTCCTCGGGGTCGAGGAGGTGGGTGAACGTCTCGGCCCCGATCACGAGCGCCGAGTCGTAGCGCCCGCACTCGACGAGCCCGGACGCGACGTCGAGCGCGTACACGAAGCCGCTGCAGACGGCGGAGACGTCGAACGCGGTCACGCCGTCGAGCCCGAGCCGGGCCGCGACGTACGGGGCCGTCGACGGGCACACGTTGTCCGGCGTGGTCGTCGCGAGCACCACCAGGTCGACGTGGCTCAGGCCGGCGGACGCGAGCGCGTGCCGCGCCGCCTCGTGGGCCAGGTCGCTCGTGGTGGTCCCCGGGGACGCGACGTGCCGGCTCGCGATGCCGGTCCGCGACCGGATCCACTCGTCGGTCGTCTCCAGGCGCGCGGCGAGCATCTCGTTCGTCACGACGTCGGGCGGCAGGTAGCCGCCGACACCGACGACTCGGGCGGCGCGGTTCATCGGAGGATCCGTTCTCTCGTGCGGGGCGGGCGCGCGGTCGCGCGCGCCGTCGCCTCGGTCGGGGAGTCGCCGGCGGTCGGGTGCACCGCGGCGACGTGGCCGTCGGGCCGGACGACGAAGACCCGGGACCGGCGACCGAGGCGTCGCGCGACGTCCCGCGCCACCCGGCGGGGATCGAGCACGACGACGCTCGTCCCGGGCCCGTGGCGTGCCCGCAGTCGCGCACCGACGTCCGCCGCCCCGAGGTCCACCCCGACGGCGCGCCGCCCGGGCCACACGACGAGGGTGCTCGAACCGGTCGCGAGCACGGGGAACCCGTGGTCGCCGGGCGCGAAGGACCCCGGGAAGCGGTCCCCGACCCGGACGGCACGGGACCGTCGGCGCCCGGCGTCTCCGTAGCGCGTGTCCAGCTGGCACAACCGCGGCCCGAGCGACCGGTCGAGGAGCCCCATCAGGCCCGCTCCGCGGGCCAGCCGGTCCCGCACCCACCGGGACGCGGGCGACCGGAGGAGGCCGACCCTCGTGAGCGTCGCGGTGAGGCGCGCGACCCGCCGCGCGTCACCGAGCCGCTCGGCCTCGTACTCCTCGAGCAGGTCTGCGGCACGCCGAGCGCTCGCGGACCGCGCGGCGGCGAGGCGCCACGCCACCGCGACCGCGTCCTGGATCCCGGTGTTCATCCCCTGCCCGCCGGCCGGGCTCATGATGTGGCCCGCGTCCCCCGCCAGCAGCACGCGACCGTGACGCAGGCGGGCGGCGGTGCGGAACCGCACGGTGAAGGTCGCGGACCAGTCGGGCGTCCCGACGACGGCGGGAAGGCCGGTGCGTCGGGCCAGCGCGTCGTCGAACAGCTCGCGCGACGGCTCCGCCGGGGTGTCCGGAGGGACGCCGATCGCGACGCGGAAGACGGACCCGCCGAGCGGGACGAGCCCGAGCGCGCCCGCGGCGCCGTAGTGGTAGGCGAGAGCGTCCGTCGGGACGGGGCCCTCGATCTCGACGTCCGTGATGGCGAACGTCACCGGCGGGTTGTCGTCCTCGAACGGGATGCCGAGGCGCCCGCGCGTCGGGCTGTGCGCGCCGTCGCACGCGACGAGCCACGCTGCCTCGATCGACTCCTGGGTCCCGTCGGCCCGGACGACCCTGGAGACGGTGCGCCGGTCGTCCTGCTCGACCGACTCGTGCGACACCCCTCGCTCCACCACGACGCCGCGCGTCGCGAGCGCCGTCTCGAGCACCTCCTCCGTCACCGGCTGCGGGACGATCAGACCGTACGGGTGCGGGGTGTCGCGGAGCGCCGCCAGGGAGACCCGGCCGATCTCGCGGCGGCCGTTCCCGAACGTGACGTGGTCGATCCGGTGCCCCCGCCGCAGCAGCTCGGCGGTGATCCCGGCGCGGTCGAGGAGCTCGAGCTGGCGGGGCCACAGGGTCGTGGCCTTCGACCGTGTCGACCGGCTCGTCGCACGGTCCACCACGCGGACGGTGAGCCCGTGGTCGCGCAGCTCGACCGCCGTGAGCAGCCCGACCGGGCCGGCTCCGACGACGAGGACGTCGAGCGTCATGACAGCTCCTCTCTCGCGGGCAGGTGCTCGACGAGGCACGCGCTCACCGTGAAGCCCGCTCCCGCGGTGACGTAGAGGCGCAGCCGCCGGTCGTGCCCGGACTCGCGGTCGGCGTCGGCGATGCCGGCGGCGAGGTCGCCCGCGCCGAGGTGGCCCGTCGTCGCGACGTCGTGGACCGTCCTCGCGGGGAGGATCTCGGCGAGCACCGGCGCGTACAGGTCGGCGACGACTCCCGCGCCGACGCGTGGCAGCACGACGGCGTCGACCTCGTCGGGCTTCGTCCCCGTCTCCTCGAGGACCCGCGGCACGACGGACCGGAGGGCGCGACCGAACCCGTCCTGGAGCGCGGTGGAACCGTGGCGCTCCAGGTAGGCCTTCTTGGTCGCCCGCACGTCGATCGGTCGGTCGGCGTCCGGGCGTGCCCCGAACCCTCCGACCCGCCGGTGCATCGACTCGAGGCCGGGCAGCGACGCGCCCACGACGCCGTGGACGAGCGCCCGGGGGTCGACGGCGTCCGCGGCGCGCGCGAGGACGCAGGCGGTCCCGCCGTCTCCGTACAGCACCCCGTAGTCCCCCGACCACCGGTCGAACCACGCGTCGTCGAAGCGGTCCGCCGTCGTGACGAGGGCGAGGGCGACGCCCGGGTCGGTCGCGATCCGCGTCGCGGCCACCTGGAGGGCCGCCACGCCGCCGTGGCACATCTGCTGGACCCCCAGGCACTCGGCGTGGTGCGCACCGAGCGTGTCGGCGAGGTAGTGGGTCGGGGACCAGAAGTCGTGCCCCTGGTAGTGCGTCCACGCGTGCACCACGAGGTCCACGTCCGCGGTGGACCGCCGCGCTTCCCGGAGCGCTCGTCGGGCCGCGTCGACGGCGAGCTCGGGTGCCGCGCGCGTCGGCTCCACCGGGAGCGCGACGACGCCCGCGGCGTCGGCGTCGGCCCGCGAGATCGCGCCGGACGCCACCGCGTCGTCCGCCAGCACCCGGGTCGTCGGGAGCTCGGTGGTCGCCGCGAGCACGGCCACGGGCGGGTCGAGCCTCATGCTCCGGCCACCATGCGGAGCTCGGCGAGCTCGGTGCCGGCGGCCTGGTCGAGCACCCGGACGACCGAGCGCCCGGTCCCCACGGCGGTGAGCCGCAGCTCCGCCACGGCGTCGAGCTCGACGAACGCGAGGAACCGTGCCGCGAGGCTCAGCGCACCGGGCGCCGGGGGCACGTCGTGGCCGGCCAGCGCCCGGTGGACGACCAGCTGGCGCACGGCCTCGACGAGCACCATGGCGGGCACGTGGTCCTGAGGGTGGTCGAACATGCTCGCGTTCGCGAACGCGGGCTCCAGCCTCGCCGTCGAGCCGTCCGCACCGTGGCGCGGGTCTGCGACGACGACGTTCTCCGCCCGGGAGCGCGCCACGGCGACCGCGTCCACGAGGCCCTGCCGGGGCGCGGCCGCTCGGCCGAGCTCGGCGGCCCCGCCCCGCGTGCTCCGCGGCCCCCGGAGGTAGGCGTAGCCCTCGTCGGTGAGCACCGCGACCGCCAGCTCGACGGTGCCGAGGCGGGTGGGCAACTCGCCGGGACGCGCGTGCCGGACGTCGGCGGTGACGCGCACGGAGCGGAGCGCGCCGCGGACCCGGACGACGTCCCGGAGCGTCAGCACCGCGTGGACGACGCCGTCGGACGAGGAGGCGACGGCCAGCGGCCGCACCAGGTCCACGAGCAGGTCCCGCACGACGAACCGGTCGGTGTCCCCGACACCCAGGTGCCCGTGGGAGACCGCCTCCGCGGCCTGCCGGACCGCCTCGACGAGGAGGACCGGGTCGACGACCGGGTCGGGGTGGTCGCCGTAGTACGTGTGCGCGCGGGGGACGTGGACGGCGACGACGAACCGGGCGCCCTCCGCCCGGGGGTCGGCGGTCGCGTCGTCCGGGTGGGGCACGACGTCCGTGAGGAGGACCTCGGCCACCGCGTCCCGGTGGACGAGGCGTCGGTCGACCGTGCGGCTGGTGCCCAGGAGCGCGGGCAGGTCGCTCTCGGTGGGCGACGCCCCGGCGGCCGGAGGCGGGCCGGTGTCGTGCGGCGTCCCGTCGACGACGCGGGCGGGGCTCGGGTTCATGCGCTTCTCCTCGTCGGACGACCGGGCGGCTCAGTAGCGCGCGCCGACGGGCTCGGGCGCCGCGTCGAGGAGGCGCAGGTGCTCCGGGCTCAGGCGCAGCTCCGCCGCCTCGACGTTCTCCACGAGGTACGCCGCGGTCTTGGTGCCCGGGATCGCGACGACCCGGTCGCCCTGCGCGAGGACCCACGCGAGGGCGACCTGCGCGGGCGAGACGTCGAGCTCGTCCGCGACCGACGTGAGCGGCCCGAGCAGCGCCCGGTTCTCCTCGATCGCCGTCGGGAGGAAGCGCGGGTTGCGGCGGCGCCAGTCCCCCTCGGGAAGGTCCGCGGCGGTACGGAGCCGCCCCCCGAGGAACCCGCGGCCCAGGGGCGAGTAGGCGATGAAGGCGATGCCCTCGGCCTCGCAGAACGGCAGCACCTCGTCGAGGGCCTCCCGGCTCCAGAGGGACAGCTCGGTCTGGACGCTCGCGACCGGGTGGACGGCCTGGGCTCGGCGGATCTCGTCGACCGTCACCTCGGAGAGACCGATCCGCAGGGCCTTCCCTGCCACGACCGCCTCCGCGAGCGCACCCCAGCTCTCCTCGATCGGCACGGACGGGTCCACCCGGTGCAGCTGGTAGAGGTCGACGCGATCGGTGCGGAGCCGGTGCAGGCTCTCGTCGAGCGCGGCACGCAGGTGCCCCGGGCGGCCGTCGCGGGCGGTCGTGCCGTCGGGCCGCACGACCAGCCCGCCCTTGGTCGCGAGGACGACCCGGTCGCGGATGCCGTCGAGCGCCGCCCCGACGAGCGACTCGTTGGTGAAGGGGCCGTACTGGTCCGACGTGTCGAGCAGGTCCACGCCCAGGTCGACCGCCGTCCGGATCACCCGCACGGACTCGCGGTCGTCACGACCCGGCTCGTCGTACGCCCACGACATCCCCATGCATCCCAGACCGACCCGCCCGATCGTCGGTCCACCGTCACCCAGCACGACGTTCCCCATCGCCCACTCCTCACGTGTCCCCCGGCGACCGACCAGCGCGGTCGGTCCGTCGAGGAGAGTAGCAGATGTCTGTCATAGCCCCGTATATTGTTTTCTATTCAAAGATTGATCTCTCACAGAACTCTCTGACAGCGCGCGTCGCCACGCCGGCCGCTGCGCCGGGCGCCCTACCGCACCGGCGTCGGCTCGCCGCCGTCCGTCCCCGGCGCGACGAGCTCTCCTCGCGTCGAACCCCCGCCTGCCGGAGGCTCCGGCGTGCCGGGCAGCGTCAGGCCCGACGACCCCGGGAACGGCACTCCGGGCGCGCCCGGGAACGGCGTGCCCGGCGCCCACGGGGGCGTCAGCGACCGCGGGACCGCCAGGTCCCCGATGCAGAAGGTGGTGTCGGGGTCGGGCACCAGGCGCGCCTCGTAGACGAGGGGCGCGTCGGCCACCCCGTCGAGCAGCCGCTCGATGTCGGACAGGTGCTCCTCGAGCCCCCGGTCGCCCACCTCGACCGCGGCGCCCAGCACGTCCTGGTGGAAGTGCACGCTGTGCGGAACCTCGATCGGGGGGCCGCCGTCCGGAGCCGGCAGGACGCCGGTGACCGTGACCTGGTCGGGCGTCGTGGGGTTCTCGGCACCGTCGGTGTCGGAGACGCCCTCACCCTGCGTCTCGATGTGCGTGGCCTTGATCCCTGGAGGCAGCCCGTGGTTGGACACGGGCGACCCCGCTGTCACGACATGGCGCACGGTGTACGTGCCGACGGTCGCCGCCGCGACCGTCGTCGCGACCATGCCGCCCTGGCTGTGCCCCACGAGCACGACGTCGTCACCCGGTTCGATCCCGGCCTGCCGCATCGCCTCGATCGTGGCGCGCACGCTGTCGGCCCGGGCCCGCACCGCGAGGTCGTCGTCCGCGAGGTCGTAGTTGGACGTCATGTTGAAGACGGTGCGGAGATTGGTCCTTGAGATCTGCGTGCCAGGGATGGCGACGACCCAGGTCGGTGTCCCGTCGTCCTTGACGATCCTCTGGATGCTCAGCGTCGAGTCCGTGTCGAGCGCCGACACCGCTCCGAGTGCCGAGCGCATGTCGGTGGGCGTCGGCAGCGCGCGGCCCGTGTCGACCAGGCGGACCTCGGGGTCGGGGAGGAATCTGTCCCGCAGCGGCTGCATGAACCCGCGCAGCACGGACGCCGCGTTGCCGGTGGTGGGCATCTGGTACCAGGCACGGTCCTTGTCGGCTAGACCGATCACGCGGCTCAGCGCACGGATCGTGGCCGCGTGGTACGCCCCTCCGGTGGAGCCGAACGCGCCCAACGAGGGCCGACCGAGGAGGACGGAGCGCAGGAACCCGACGGATCCCGCGCTCAGGACGAGGCCGAGCCCCGTCGCGGCGGCACCGATCGGGCTCATGCCGCCCCCGACCAGGAGGGCGAGGTCCTGCCACAGCGCAGCCGCGGCGGCGTCCCCGTCGTCGTACACGCGGACGGCTTGGTGCAGTCGCGCCGCGAGGAACCGAAGACCTCCCGCCTGCTGCTCCGCGACACCGATCGCGAGGTCGAAGGCCTCGAGCGCGGCGGCGCGCGCCGCACGCACCTCGGCCGACCAGCACGGCGTGGCGTGGACGTCCCAGCCCGACGTGGCCTGGAGCGGCGCCGGTGCCGCGAGGCGACCCGCGAACGACGTGGGGCTCGCGGTCGTCACGTCCACGGAGTCCCGCGCGTCCCGGAGCGCGGTCACGGTCGCGGCGACGAGGTCCGCCCGCGCGCCCAGCGCCACCGCCTGCGCGACGACCGCCGCCGTCTCGACCGCGGTCGGCTCGGTCCCGCCGCGCACCACGACCACGGGGGCCGGGCGGGGGCCGCTCACAGCGCGCCCGTCGCGGCGAGCTCCGCCCGGATCCGTTCCGCCTCGGCCTCCGCGAGGACGGTGAGCGTGTCGAGGCGCACGAGGCAGCTGTCGAGCAGCATGCCGAGGCGCAGCAGACCGGCGCGCCGCTCGGCGGCCGCGTCGTCGTACGACGCGCGCGCGTGGCCCGCCCACGGCAGGCCCGGTGCTACGAGCGCGGCACCGGCCCGCGCGACGTCGTCCTGGGCGGTGAGGACCCGGGTCCGGGCGAGCGTGACGCCGAACGGCGCGGCGACGCACGGCGGGGGCGGCGGAGGTGACGAGGACATGGCGGGGACCGTACGCAGCGCCGCGCGGCGCCCGTCACGATCGAGCATGCCCCTGTGGACGGGACCACGGCGCAACGTCCCTGGGGACGGCCACACCCCGCGCGACGCCCACCGGATCGCTCGCCCGCCCAGGACCGCGTGCCCGGACTGCGGGAGGCGCGGGCCGCCGTCGGGCACGCGTGGGAGAATCAGGGGCGTGCCCGAGAACCCTGCCGCAGACGCCCCTGCCCGCGTGTCGCTCGCCGAGGTGACCCCGCCCGTCGCGCTCGGACCGCTCGACGGCCGCTACCGCGCCGCGGTCGCCCCGCTCGTCGACCACCTCAGTGAGGCCGCGCTCAACCGTGAGCGCGTCCACGTGGAGGTCGAGTGGCTGATCACGCTGTGCAACGGCGTCCAGGCGGTCGACGAGAACGCGGTCCGCCCGGTCGTGCCCGGCGCGCCCCAGCTCTCCGACGCCGAGGTCGCCTACCTGCGCCGCATCCCCGCGACGTTCGGCGGCGACGAGATCGCCGAGCTCGCCGCGATCGAGCGCGAGACGGTGCACGACGTCAAGGCCGTCGAGTACTTCGTCAAGCGCCGCCTCGCCGCGGCCCCCGACGCGCTGGGCCCCGACACGGTGCTGCCCGGCGTCGGCGAGCTCGTGCACTTCGCGTGCACGAGCGAGGACGTCAACAACCTGTCCTACGCGCTCATGGTGCGCGGCGCCGTCGAGCACGTGTGGCTGCCCGCCGCGACGGCGCTCGCCGACCAGCTCGCGGACATGGCGCGCGAGCACGCGGACGTGCCGATGCTCTCGCGCACGCACGGCCAGCCCGCGACGCCGACGACGCTCGGCAAGGAGCTCGCCGTCCTCGCGCACCGCCTGCGCCGCCAGCTCCGCCGCATCGGCGCCGCGGAGTACCTGGGCAAGCTCAACGGCGCGACGGGCACGTACGGCGCGCACACCGTCGCCGTCCCGGGCGTGGACTGGCCGTCGGTGTCGAAGCACTTCGTCGAGGGCCTGGGGCTCACGTGGAACCCGCTGACGACGCAGATCGAGTCGCACGACTGGCAGGCCGAGCTGTACGCGGACGTCGCGCGGTTCAACCGGATCCTCCACAACCTCGCGACCGACGTGTGGACCTACATCTCCCTCGGGTTCTTCACGCAGATCCCCGTCCCCGGCGCCACCGGGTCGTCGACCATGCCGCACAAGGTCAACCCGATCCGGTTCGAGAACGCCGAGGCGAACCTCGAGATCTCCTCCGCGCTGCTCGACACGCTCGGCGCGACGCTCGTCACCTCCCGCCTCCAGCGCGACCTCACGGACTCCACGACGCAGCGCAACGTCGGCCCGGCGTTCGGCCACTCGCTGCTCGCGATCGACAACGTGCGCCGCGGCCTCAAGGCCCTCGCCGCCAACGCCGGCCTCATGGCGGCGGACCTCGACGAGAACTGGGAGGTGCTCGGCGAGCCCATCCAGTCGGCGATGCGTGCGGCGTCCGTCGCGGGCGTCCCCGGCATGGAGAACCCGTACGAGCGCCTCAAGGACCTCACGCGCGGCCAGCGCGTCGACGCGGCGCGCCTGCGCGAGTTCGTCGCGGGCCTCGGCCTTCCGGACGACGTAGCCCAGCGCCTCGCGAACCTCACCCCGGCCACCTACACGGGCCTGGCGGCCGACTTGGTGTCGGCCTACCTGGACTGACAAGACCGACGCCGAACACGACATGAGGGCCGTTATCCGATGGATAACGGCCCTCATGTCGTTCTCGTGAGCGCGCAGCGTCGTGGTCGGCGGCGGACGGGTCAGACGGCGGTCGGCTCGCCCGGGCGCGGCGCGTCCGGCCCCGGTGTCCCTCCCGTCGCGGCGAGCAGCGCACGGTGCGAGGCGCGCGCCTCGGAGAGCTCGTCGAGACGGTTGACGGCCCAGCGCAGCACGAGCGTCGCGGCGGTCGCGAGCCCGAGCAGGCAGAGGACGTTGCCGAGGTCCGCCGTCTGGATGCTCACGGTGCCGGACCAGAAGAAGGTCGAGCGGCTCAGCACCATCGCGAGCGCAAGCCCGCCGAGCACCGGGACCGCCTGGCGCGTCCGGCGCCACAGGAGGGCGGCGCCGAGGAGCAGGACGACCGGTGCGGCGAGCGCCTGGAGCGTCCACGAGGCCAGGGCGCCGCCCGACCACCACGGCGTCCCGAGGTGCGCCGCGTCGGAGTAGGTCGCAGCGACGAAGGCGCCGAGGACGAGCGCCATGGCGCCGACCGTCGCTGCCCGGAGCGCCACCGGCTCGGCGCCGACCCGGCACGTCCGCCGCGCGGCGAGCACTCCCGCGTACGCGACGAGCGCGAGAACCCACGGTGCGTCGAGGTACGCGGCATAGACGCTGCCCGCCGCGACCGACACGACGAGCGCCGCCACACCCGCCCCGGCGGCGAGCACCGCGACCACGAGGCCGACGCGTCGCGCGCCGACGAGCGTGAGGGCGACCGCGACGACCCACAGGGCCCACATCAGCGCCGTCGGGACGGTCGCCACGAGCGGCGCGTGGCCCTCCGTGCCCAGCATCGCCCGGACGATCGCGGCGGCGAACGCGACGACCCGCGACGCCATGACCACGAGCACGGCCGGGATCAGCACGAACAGCAGCCCGGTCGCCGCCCGTCGTTGGCGCGGCGTCGACCCCAGCGGCGCGAGCAGCCACTCCCGGGCGGCGGCACGCACCAGGTCCGCCCGCTCGGCGCGGGTCGGGCGCGACTGCCCCGGGCGCGCGCCGTCGAGCAGGTGGCCGAGCATCTCGGCCTCGTGCGCCCGCCGGTAGGTGTACGGGAAGAGCCGCAGGAGGCGGCGGTAGTCCCGTACGAGCACGGGAGGGACCAGCGGCTCCGCGACCGAGGCCGGGGCGTCTGCCGCGGTCATGCGGCGACCGCCGTGCCGGAGCCCGACGCGGCCAGGAGCGCGCGGTGCGCGGCCCGCGACGCGGCGAGCTCGTCGAGGCGGTTGACCACCCACCGGGCCACGATCGTGGCGGCGGCCGACAGCGCGACCGCCCCGAGCACGTTGCCCAGGTTCACGGCCGTGGTGTCGAGCGCGCCGGACCAGAAGACGTCCGAACCGCTGAGGGACAGTGCGGTGAAGACGCCGGCCAGCACCGGAGCGGCCTGCCGCACGGGGCGGACCGCCACCAGCAGCACCGCCACCCCCACGAGGATCACGACCTCCGCCGCCAGCGTGAAGGGATGGCCCGGGGCGGTGACCCAGACGCCCTCCTCCGCGACGACCGTCGCGCTGCGTGGCACGGAGACCGCGAGCGACACCGCCGTCAGCCAGAGCGCGGCGACACCCGCACGCGCGCCCAGGATGGGCCCCGTCTGCCGCGCCCGAGCGGCGACGGCCCCGAGGGAAGCCAGGAGGGCGACAACCCACCCGACCTCCCGGAACGCGTCGAACGCGCGCTCCGCCGCGACGAGCGAGCCGACCGCGACGACCCCCGCCGCGGCGGCGAGCGCGGCGAGCACGAGCCCTGTTCGTCGCAGGCGCGCGGCCAGGGCCACGACCGATCCGGCCCAGAGCAGCCACGCCGGGGCGAGGGGCACCGCGACGAGCGCCGTCGCGACGGCCAGCCACGCCGGTACCACCTGCCCCGCCGACTCGTCCCCCAGTGCGAGACCGACGCGCAGGAGGTCCTGCGACGCGGGGGCGGCGAGCACCGCCGTCAGCGCGACAAGCACGACGACGGCCGCCGCGGCACGCTGCCGCTCGGTCGGGCCCAGGGGCGCGAGGGTCCACTCGCGCGCGGCGGCGCGCAGCAGGTCCCACCGCTCGGCGCGGGTCGGGCGCGACTCTCCCGGCCGCGCGCCGTCGAGCAGGTGACCGAGCATCTCGGCCTCGTGCGCCCGCCGGTAGGTGGACGGGAAGAGCCGCAGGTGGCGGCGGTAGTCCCGCACGAGCACGGGGGCGACGAGCACGGTCGCGCCGGGCTCCGTCGTCGGGCTCGCGGCGCCCGGCACGTCGGTCCCGTCGCCCGCGGCGCGGAGGTGGCGCTCGCGGTCCCCGCTCATGCCGGCACCGCCCCGCCGTCGGCGAGGCCTCCCGCGACGCCGCGGGCGGGGCGCGCCGCGGCGCCGTCGCGCGCCACCGCGGACGCGCGACGCCGGGCACCGAGGCGTTCGAGCGCGCGGCGCGCCTGGGCCTCGGCGCGCTCGGCCTCGGCGGCGAGGCGCGTCCCGCCGTCCGTGGTGAGCCGGTAGTAGCGGCGCAGGCGCGAGTCGACGACCTCCTCGTGGTCGACCTCGACCAGCCCGGCGGCGACGAGCCGGTCGATCGCGCCGTAGAGCGTCCCGGCGCGCAGCGTCACGCGGCCGTCGGAGCTGGACTCGACGTCCTGCGCGATGCCGTACCCGTGCAGCGGACCGGCCGCGAGCGCGGACAGGACGAGGAACGCGGGTTCCTGGAGCGGTCTGGATGCCATGGCGACGACCATACCCTCGCGGCAAACCTATGGAGTACGACGCGCCGTAGCGCGAAACGTTTCGCACCCTCCCGGCCGCTCCCCGACAGTCCCTACCGTGGCGGTGTCCTGACCCCGAGGCGACGGAGCCCCGAGCATGAGACCGACCTCCCCCACCCGACGACCCCGTGCGGCGACGCTGGTCGCCGCCGTCGCGACCCTCGCGACGCTGGGCGCCACGGCGACCGCCGGCGCGGCGCTCGCGACGACCGGCGCGGCCGTGTCCTCGGCCGCCTGCACGGTCGACTACCGCATCACGAGCTCCTGGTCCGGCGGCTTCCAGGCCGACGTCACGGTCACGAACCTCGGCGCCCCGCGCTCGGGCTGGGAGCTCGCCTGGGACCTGCCGGCGGGCGAGAGCATCAGCCAGCTCTGGAACGGCACGCTCGGGCACGACCGCGGCCGGGTCACCGTGGGCGACGTGGGCTGGAACGCGTCCCTCGCCACGGGCGGCAGCGCCTCGTTCGGCCTCGTGGGCACGGCCGCGTCCGCTCCGGCCGTGCCCGCGAGCTTCACGCTCGACGGCGTCGCGTGCGGCGGCGACGCCCCGCCCGACCCCACCGACCCCACCGACCCCACCGACCCGCCCGAGACGCCGGGCGACGTGACGTTCCACGTGGACGAGACGAACCAGGCGTGGGAGGCCTGGCAGGCGGCGTCGGGCACGGACCGGGACCTGCTCGCGAAGATCGCTCGCACGCCGCAGTCGACGTGGATCACGGACGCGGACGCGCAGGTGTCGCGGGCCAAGGTCGCCGCGTTCACGAGCGCGGCCGCGGCCGAGGGGGCGACGCCGCTCCTGACGATCTACGCGATCCCCGGCCGCGACTGCGGCTCGCACTCGGGCGGCGGCACCGCCGAGGCGGCGTACCGGAGCTGGGTCGAGACGGTCTCGTCGGGCATCGTCGGCGAGCCGTGGGTCGTCCTCGAGCCCGACGCCCTCGCCCAGCTCGGCGACTGCTCCGGCCAGGGCGACCGCGTAGGCATGCTGCGCGACGCGGCGCGCATCCTGACCGACGCCGGTGCGCGCGTCTACGTCGACGCGGGCCACTCCGCGTGGCTGAGCCCGGCGACCGCCGCGGCCCGCCTCCAGCAGGTGGGCCTCGACGACGCCGTCGGGTTCGCGCTCAACACGTCGAACTACCGCACGACGGCCGAGTCGCGAGCGTACGGCGAGCAGGTCGCCGCGCTGCTCGGCGGTGACGTGTCGTTCGTCGTCGACACGTCGCGCAACGGCAACGGCAGCAACGGCGAGTGGTGCAACCCGCGCGGTCGCGCGCTCGGCGACCAGCCGCGCGCGGTCGACGACGGCACGCACCTCGACGCCCTGCTGTGGGTCAAGCTGCCGGGCGAGAGCGACGGGTCGTGCAACGGCGGGCCGCCCGCCGGACAGTGGTGGCAGGAGGTCGCGCTCGAGCTGGCGCGTAACGCGTCCTGGTGACCCGACGCGGTCGAGCATGACCCTGCTCGCCCTCGAACACGACATTGCTGCCGTTATCGCCCGGATAACGGCAGCAATGTCGTGTTCGGCGTTAGAACGGGGCGGGAACGGGCTGCGACGAGCAGGGTTCGCCGGTCGGTGTGACGATCGTCTGTGCCGGGCCTGGCCCGGCACGATCGCCCTTCGCCGGAACTGGGGCCGCGCGAGGGGCAGGCCCGACGGCGCGTGGCTCGCTGGGTGCGCCACGCGCCGTCGGGGGTCCTCGGACATCGCGAGCCGATGGCACAGTGGGGGCGTGACCCCGCACGACCTTCCCCGCACCGACCCGCCCTCCCCCGACCCCGCCGCCCTGCCGCCGCTGCGCACCGTCGGCTGGGTGAACGTCCGCGACGGGCGCCTGCTCGCCGTCCGCACGACCGGCAAGGACCGCTTCTTCATGCCGGGCGGCAAGGTCGAGCCCGGCGAGTCGGACGCCGAGGCGCTGGTGCGCGAGATCCGCGAGGAGCTGGGCGTGCGCCTCGACCCGACGTCGGTCCGGCCCGGCTTCGTCGCCGAGGCGCCCGGGCACGGGCTCGGCGGACGGGTCGTGCGCATGCACTGCATGTACGCGGAGCCGGTTCCCGGGTCCCCCGAGCCGGCGCCGAACGCCGAGATCGCCGAGCTCGCGTGGCTGACTCCGGCCGACGCGCACCGCGTCCCGCCGGCGGGCCGGATCGTCCTCGACCGGCTCACCGGGGTCCTCTCCGCCTGACGGCGGGCGGCCGGCGCCGCGACCGTCGGCGACGGTGGTCGCCGCGCAGAGCCGTGCAGCCCCATGGGGACCTCGCACCATGAGCCGGGCGAGACGCCGAGGCGCCCGCCCGCGTACGCTCCGGAGGCACGATCCGCAGCGACAGAGGGACGACCATGGGGTTCTACGGTGCCGACATCGGCGAGCTGCGCGCGCTCGCGCAGAGCCTCACGACGGCGTCCGAGGCGCTCACCACGACGCGCAGCACGCTGGACTCGACCGTGAGCGGTGCGCGCTGGGCCGGCCCGGACGGCGACGAGCTCCGCGGCCGCTGGTCCGCCGAGCTGGGCCCCGCGCTGGCCGCCGCGACCGCGACCCTCCGGGACGCCGCGGACAAGGTCCGCAAGAACGCCGACCAGCAGGAGAGCGCGAGCTCCGACGGTACGGGCGGCAGCGGCGGTCCGGGTGGCGGGCCAGGCGGCGGGCCCGGCTCCGGGGGCGGCCCGGGCTCCGGCGGCGGGCCCGGCGGTGGCGGGGGCGGCGCCTCGGGCGACGACAGCCCGGGCGGCCCCAAGGTCACCGTGAAGGGGGACCACGAGTCCGGCACCGACAACGGGAGCCTGGGCAACCCGGCGACCGAGGGCACCGACGCGAAGGTCGGGTTCGGCGTGACCCACGACCCGGAGAGCGGCGAGACCACGTACTCGGGCAGCGGCTCGCTCTCCGACTGGATGAAGACGACGAACGGGTCGAAGATCTCGTTCGGCGTCAACGGCGGCGCGGAGTACACGGTCGGCGAGAAGTCGGAGGACGGCTTCACCACGTACACGTCGAAGTCCGACGTGTCGATCGGCGTCGAGGGCGGCGTGGACAAGGGCGGCACGGGCGTCAGCGGCGGGTACACGACCGGCGTCACGTCCGAGTACACGGTCAAGGTGCCCGACGGCGCGGGCGTCACCGACCCCGGGAGCATCAACCCGTTCGACCCCCGGAGCATGCCAGTGGGCTCGTCGGTCACGATGGACGGCGGCAGCTACTCGGAGACCGAGCTCAACGCGGCGTTCCGCCACATCGCGGTCGAGTCCTCCGTCAAGGACGCGAGCGGCGTCACGAGCCTCATCGAGCGCACGGGCGACGACACGGTGCGCGTGACCGCGGGCCCCACCGAGGCCGTCGCGAACCACGCGGGGTTCGGCCTCGACTTCGACGCCGTGAAGGTCATGCTCGGCAACACGACGTCCCTCGACGGCGCGTCGCTGCGCAGCGCCGAGTTCGACCTGTCGACGCCGCAGGGCCAGGCCGCGTACGACACGTACCTCGTCACCGGCGAGATCCCGGCGGACCCGTCGACCGGCATCTCCGGCACCACGAAGATCGAGCGCGTCGAGTTCGACTCGACGTCGACCGTCGGCTTCGACACGCCCGTCGGGGGCGCGGAGTGGGAGATCGGCCAGAACACGGGGTCGCTCGTCGCGACGACCAACCCCGACGGCAGCACGGAGCAGCTCCTCACCGCGACGTACGGCGACCGCGGCGACTTCCGCATGTCGCAGGCGTTCGACGCCTCGGGCAACGAGGACCTCTCGGCGCGCACGTACTCGTACGACATCACGGCCGACGACATGTCGGCCCAGTACCTGAACATGCGCGAGTTCTCCGGCATCGACTCCCCCCAGACGATCCGCCCCGGCGACACCGTGACCATCTCGCTGACGCAGGACCAGATGGACCAGTTCCGGTCGACCTCGATCGACACCGTCAAGAACTACGAGTCCGTCGGGCCGCCCCCGGGCCAGGCCTTCACCACGGACTCGGACGGCAAGCCGCTCAGCTCCGAGCAGATCGCGTTCAACCTGGCCCGCGGCCCCCGCAGCGACCTCGAGCTGGTCCAGCTGATCTCCGACATCAACCAGGGCGCCGACGGCGACTACGCGAACGACGACGTCGCGGCGTTCCCGGGGACGGTCACGCGCCGCTGACGCGTCGAGCTCCCGTCGACCACGTCTCGTCGCGGGCTGGGCACCGAGCCGTTCCTGGCCGCGACGCTGCCGCTCCCGGACCGCGCGGTCGCGCCGGTCGTCGCGGTCAGAAGTGGTCGAGGCGGTGCAGGATCGCACCCTCACGCAGGGCCCAGGGGCAGATCTCGACCTCGTCGACGTCGAGCGCGCGCATCGTCTCGACGGCGACGACGCCGCCGGCGACGATCTGGAACGTGCGCTCGGGCGTGATGCCGGGCAGCGCGGTGCGGCCCTCCGCCGTGATGCGCGCGAGGCGCGGCACCCAGTCGGCGAGCTGTGCGCGCCGCATGCGCCACCGGTCGTCGGGACCGACGGACTCGACCTGCATGCCGGTGAGACGCGCGAGCGAGCGGAACGTCTTGGACGTCGCGACGACGTGGTCCGGCGCAGGGAGGGCCTGGAACGCCGCGACGGTGGGAGCGAGCGTCGCACGCACGTGCTCGCGCAGCGCCTCGACGTGCTCGGGGGCGGGCGGGTCGTCGGGCAGGAACGCCATCGTCGTGCGGCCCGCACCGAGCGGGAGGGACGCCGCGAGGTCGGGCTCCTCGTCGACGCCGGACGCGATCTCGAGCGACCCGCCACCGATGTCGAGGACGAGGAGACGCCCCGCCGCCCAGCCGTGCCACCGGCGCGCGGCGAGGAACGTCAGGCGCGACTCGTCCTCCCCGGACAGCACGCGCACCGGCTGGCCGACGCGCTCGCCGATCGCGGCGAGCACCTCGGGGCCGTTCGTCGCGTCGCGCAGGGCGGACGTCGCCATGGGCAGCATCTCGTCGACCGCAGACTCCCGGGCGAGCACCATCGCGTCGTCGACCGCGGCGAGCATCGCGGCCACGCCGTCGGGCGACAACGACCCGTCGGGCTGGAGGTAGCGCATGATGCGCACGACCGTACGCGCCCCCGCCGTCTGGACGGGCCGTGCCGTGTACGCGGCGTCCACGACCGCGAGGTGCACGGTGTTCGAGCCGATGTCGAGGACGCCGAGGCGCGTCGTGGTGCTCACCCGCCGAGCCTAGCGGCGCACGTCGCCCGGAGTGTCCTCGGTGGTCACGACCTGTGGTTCGCGCCCGACATCTTGCTGCTCGAGCTCCCGATGACCCGCCGCACGTGCGTGTCCTGCGCGCGGACGTCGAACGCGACGGACTTGGTGTCGCGGCGGTGGTCGTGCCGCTTCTCGGCGTTGCGGTACCGCGCAGCCATGAGGCCGTAGAAGACCGGGCCGGCGAACAGCAGCACGCAGGTGAAGAACACCTTGGCGCCGGTGTCGTCGCCCGACGACTCGGCCGCGAGGAGGATCAGCTCGGAGGAGAGGGCCAGCATCAGGTTCCGATCCAGAAGGCGAGCGCGGACACCGCGGCGACCAGCTCGACGAGGCAGGACACGGCGAAGAGCCGCCGGTGGTTGATCGGGACCGAGCCCATCGTCTCCCCCGTACGCCCGTTGACGGCGACGTAGTGGAGCAGGGAGCGGCCCTTGTCGTCCTTCTCGTGGTAGGAGTACAGCCAGACCGGCAGGTAGGCGGCCACCCAGCGCTCGCCCACGACGTCGAGCCTCTGGTCGTCCCAGCGCACGCCGCGGTCGTAGAACTCGATCATCTCCCGCGCGCGCAGCCGCGCGATGTCCCGCGTCTGGTTCAGCGCGAGGTCGCGGACCTCCGCGATGTCCGTGTCCCGCTTCTCTGCGGTGAAGCCGGAGAGGTAGCGGGAGTCGTAGCGGACCGCGTTCTCGACGTCGAACGGCAGGATCGTGTTGATGACGTTGTTCGTGCGGTCCTCGTTCTCGTGGTCGCGGCGGTCGGCGGAGGACTCGACCGTGAGGTCGTCCACGTGCAGGGTGAACTCGCGCACCACGTCGAACACGTCGAAGTCGTAGCGGGTCTCCTGCGTCGACTCGCCGTCGCTGTTGCGGACGGTCACCGTGTACTTGCGGACGAGGTGCTCGCCCTGCCCCGCGAGCCGCGCCGAGGTGTTGAGGTCGGTGACGAGGTACGGCATGTACACGCCGACGACCGTCTCCGGGGCGAACTCCTCACGGAACCGGGGGTGGGCGTAGAAGCGGCGCCGGCGCACGAAGTCCCGGATGTGCCCGACCGCGTGCTCCTTCGGGACGCTGAAGGGCAGCAGCACGTCGGGCACCGCACCGTTCGCGACCTGCTGGTTCATCGACAGCACGCTGCGGCACCAGTGGCACCGGGCCTGCGTGCCGTGCGCCGTGTCGATGACCACGTCCGCGCCGCACCCGCCGCAGCGGAACGTGAGGACCTCGTCGACGTCAGGCACGATGTCCGCGCTGCCCGAGCCGATCACCATGCCCTGCAGCGCCCCGATGTTGCCGTCGAGGCCGAGGTCGGCGAGCGTCTCCGTGCCCGACCACGTGAACCGGCAGAACACGCACGTCAGGGTGCCGCGCGCGACGTCGTAGGAGACGTCGGTAGCCCCGCAGCGCGAGCAGCGGACGAGCCCGTCCTTGGCGCCCGTGTCGGTGCGGACGACGCTCGGGCCGCCGTCGGCGGGTACTGCGGGGCCGGATCCGGGGAGGGGGACACCGTCCGGTACCGGCCCGGTGGGGTGGCTGGTCATCGTGGGGACCTCAGAGCCCGAGGACCTTGGCCTTGGCGGCCTCGTAGTCGGCGTCCGTGATGAGGCCCTGGTCGAGCATCGCCTTGAGCTGCGTGAGCTTCGCGACCGGGTCCTCGGCAGGCGCGGCCGCAGGGGCCTGCGGCGCGACCTGCTGGACCGGCTGCTGCAGCCCGGCCATGGCACCGCCCGCGGCGTTCATCCCCATGCCGAGGAAGGCGAGGTTGGCGCCGCCCCCAGCACCGCCCGGGTTCTCCCCGGCGGCCTGGATGCCGCGTGCGGCGGCCTGCTGGAGGAACGAGTTCCCGCGGGCGCCGGCGAGCGCGTCGGCCTTCTTGACGTCGCTGAGCAGGGCGCGCGTGTCCTCGTCGTACTCGATCGCGGCGAGCGCGACCTTGACGATCATGAGGCCGCGCTGCGAGATCCACTGGTACCCCTCCTCGACCGCGCCCGCGAGGGACTGCGCGAAGCCGACGGAGTCGCTCTGGATCCGCGTGATGCGGTTGCCCTTGTCCGGGTCGTTCGTGTAGCTCGAGAACGCGGCGGCGAGCGAGCCGACCACCTCGGTGAAGAGCTGGCTCGCGGCGTCGTTCTCGAGGTCGGAGAAGTCGAAGACCCGGGCGTCGGCGCTCAGGTAGGTGAGCGGCACGAACTGCTTGACGAAGAGGATCGGGTCCACGATCCGCATCGAGTAGGTCCCGCGCGTCACGGCGCCGACCTGCGCGCCGAGGTACGCGTCGTTCCAGTAGATCTCCGACTGCGTCCCGAACCGGTTGTTCGGCAGCTCCTTGAGGTTCACGTAGAACCCGAGCTGCTGCGAGCCCGGCTGGCCGCCGAACTTGAAGCGCTCCCAGGTCGTCGTGACGAGCGGGCTGAGGATCCCGTCACCGGCGAAGATCGACTGCGAGTTCTGGTCCGTCGAGGTGAAGACGTATCCGCCCGGCTCGGCCACGAGGCCCGTGAGCGCACCGTCCTGGAACGTGAGCAGCGCGTACCCCTCGGGGACCACGAACCGGCTCCCGTTGGTGATGATGTTCGAGGAGCCCTTGGTGTTGGACCCGCGACCCGCGTTCTGACCCTGCGCGACCGCAGGGAACAGCGCCGCCGTCGGCGCGAGGCCGCTCGGCGGGGTGAGGAAGTCCTTCCACTGGTCCGCGAGCGTGCCGCCCAGCGCACCGGCAAAGGCCTTGATGAATCCCATCGTGCTCTCCGTCGACTCGGGCGGTCGTGCCGCTCGTGACCTGCTTCGTCCCGGCGGGGACCGCCCCCCGCCTTCGCGGGGAGCGTAGCGCCTCGGGCGCGCGCCGGAAGCCTTCGCCCGGTATCCGGTCACCATCTCACCCGGTCAGGTCTCGGAGGTCACGCCCCCGACCAGGCTCTCGTCGTCGGCGACCACCACGCGCCGCTCCGCACGCGCCAAGGCGACCGACTCGGCCCGGGCCGGTCCAGGACACGGCGCCGGACGGCACTGCCAGCAGGGTCAGGACCGTACCGAGCATCACGACGACAGCGCACGCTCGCAGAACACGGGACGGTGCTGGAGCCAGTGATCGAGGACGGGATCGCACAGTGTGGTTCCGAGCTCTTGACGAGCTCTCTCGTCAGGCGCGGGCAGGTCCCCTGCTCGACGTCGTCGTGGTCGGAGATCCCGCAGCGGCCGGGACGTTCCTGAACCCGAGCTGGTCCGGCGTGCCCGCCGAGCTGGCCGAGCCTGGATCGGGCGCGTGGTGGGGGAAGGTCTCCGAGGCCGGCGCGCCGGCGTCGAGCAGCGCCTGCGCGTCCGCGACGACGGCGCGCTCCTCCGCCTGGGCGGCCGCGACGGCCTCCGCGCGGGCCTCGACGATCGCGCGGTGCAGGTCGGCGTGGACACGACGGCGCACGTCGCACGCAATCTCGTCGGCCTCCTCCTGCTCGACCGGGTCGCCGTCCGCCTCGCGCAGCGCGACGACGTCGGCCACCTCGAGCGCGATGCGCCGCTCCGCGTCGGCGAGCAGCGCGACGACCGCCGTGTCCGCCGCGCGGCCGAGCCTCGTCTCCTCGAACGCGCGCGTCGCGTCGTCCACGATCGCGCGGGCCTGCGCGACGAGCTCCGACGCGATCGACGGCGAGTGTGCCGCGAGCGTCGCGAGGTCGTAGAGCAGCACGCCCTCGACGTCCGCGACGCGCGGGTCGACGTCGCGGTGCAGCGCGAGGTCCAGCACGACGGTCGGGCGGGTCAGCGGCTCGTCCCCGGCCCGGACGGCGGCGCGCTCGCGCGCCCGCACCACCGCGGCGGCGTCGAGCACGTGCTCGATGGCCTGCTCGCGGCGGTCGGCGGCCCGTCCCGGCCGCGCGACGTCGTCGGCCGGCACCCGCCCGCGCGCGCCGCTGCACGACACGACGAGGTCCGCGTCCTCCAGCGCCGCGACGAGGTCCGTCACGGCCTCCACGCCGCGCGCGGCGGCGAACTCCTCGGCGCGGCCGGACTGCGAGTAGACGCGCACGTCGTCGCACCCGAGCGCGCGCAGCGCCGCGAGGCTCGCGCCCGCGTACGACCCCGTCCCGATGAGCACGGCCCGCACCTGGTGCCACGGCGGCAGCTCGGCCGCCGCGAGGTCGAGGCCCAGCGCGACGACGGAGCGGCCCGCGCCGCCGAGCGTCGTGGACGTGCTGACCTTCTTGGACGTGCGCGACGCCGTCTGGAACAGCAGCTCGAGCGTCGAGGAGGTCACGCCGTCCGCGTGCGCGGTCTCCAGGGCGCGCTTCACCTGGCCGGCGATCTCGCGCTCGCCCACGACCATCGAGTCCAGGCCCGACGCGACCGCGAACAGGTGCTCGGCGACCTCGGTCCCTGCCCGCGTGCGGAACGACGCGAGCGCCTCGTCCGGCGCGACGCCCGAGGCGTCGGCGACCATCCGCGCGACGTGCTCGGTCGCGTGCTGCACGCCGGCCCCGTGGAGGGGCGCGTCCACGTCGAGGTACAGCTCGAACCGGTTGCACGTCGCGAGGACGACGGCACCGGTGATCACGTCGCACGCCGCGACCGCGGAGCCGCCGATCGAGTGGGCCCCGGTGGAGAGTCGTTCCAGGGCGTCGAGGTCGAGCTCGTGGTGGCTGGCCGTGAGGGAGAGAAGAGCCACAGTGCCTCCGATTTAATCATTCCGCCGGGGGCGGGGCAGAATCGGTAGCTGTGATTCCTGTCGCCCTTTCCCCGGGCCATCCCCTGACCGACGGCCGCACGGACCGTTCGCCGCTCGTGCAGGCCCTGCGCGCGGGCACGACGGGAAATCGCCCGGAAATCACACCGGTGTGGTTCATGCGCCAGGCGGGCCGCTCGCTGCCCGAGTACCGCGCGGCCCGCGAGGGCGTCAGCATGCTCGACTCGTGCCTGCGCCCCGACCTCGCGTCGGAGATCACGCTGCAGCCCGTGCGCCGGCACGGCGTGGACGCCGGCATCTTCTTCTCGGACATCGTCGTGCCGCTGCGCCTCGCGGGCGTCGAGGTCGACATCGCGCCGGGCGTCGGCCCGGTCATGGGCCAGGCGTACCGCACGCCCGACGACGTCGCGCGCCTCGTGGAGACCGAGCTCACCGAGGAGTCGCTCACCCCGATCCGGGAGGCCGTCGCGCTGACCGTCGACGCGCTCGGCACGACCCCCCTCATCGGGTTCGCCGGGGCGCCTTTCACGCTCGCGGCCTACCTCGTCGAGGGCCGGCCGTCGCGCGACCACCTCGCCGCGCGCGCCCTGCTGCGCGGCGACCCGGAGACGTGGCAGCGCCTCGTCGACTGGGCCGCCGACCTCACCGGCACGTTCCTGCGCGCCCAGGTGCAGGCGGGCGCGAGCGCGGCCCAGCTCTTCGACTCGTGGGCGGGCTCGCTCTCGCGCGCGGACTACGCGGCGGGCGCCGCCCCGGCGAGCACGCGCGCACTCACGCACGTCGCCGACCTCGGCGTGCCGGTCGTGCACTTCGGCACCGGCACGGAGCACCTGCTCCCCGCGATGCGCGACGCCGTCACGGCCGCCGGGGTGGGCGACGTCGCCGTGGGCGTCGACTACCGCACGCCGCTCGACGACGCCGCGCGCCTCCTCGCCGCGGGTCACCGCCCGGTGCCCGTCCAGGGCAACGTCGACCCCGCCCTGCTCGCCGCGCCGTGGGACGTGCTCGAGGCGCACGTGCGCGACGTCGTGCGGCGCGGGCGCACCGCGCCGGGGCACGTGGTGAACCTCGGGCACGGCGTGCCGCCGGACACCGACCCGGACGTCCTCACGCGTGTCGTCGGCCTGGTCCACGCGCTCGGCGCAGACTGGACGGGACAGGACGACGCGCACGAGGAGGCGACCCGACGGTGAGCACCGAGCCGACGACGTCCCGCACCTCCCCCGGGGCCGTCCCCGAGGGGGTGGACGCGATCGTCGTCGGCGCGGGGGTCGCGGGCCTCACCGCGGCCCGGACCCTGCGCGAGCGGGGGTTGCGCGTCGCCGTGCTCGAGGCCGCGGACGTCCCCGGCGGGCCGGTCCGCGGCGGCGACCTGCCCGGCCTCGACGGTGTCCGCGTCGACCTCGGCGCCGAGTCCTTCGCGGCCCGCGGCACGGCCGTCGGCGACCTGGTCGCCGCGCTCGGTCTCGACGTCGTCGAGCCGTCGGGGGACGGCGCCTGGGGCTACGCCGCGGGCCGCGCCTACCCGCTGCCCCGCGCGGGCGTGCTCGGGATCCCCGCCCACCCGTGGTCCCGCGACGTCCGCCGCGCGGTCGGCGTCGGCGGGGCGCTGCGCGCGAGCCTCGACCGCGTCCTGCCCCGCCGCCTCACCGACCTGCGCACGCTCGAGACGTTCGCGCGCTCGCGCATGGGGACGCGCGTCACGGAGCGGCTCGTCGCGCCCGTCGCGGCCGGGGTGCACTCGGCCCCGCTCGACCGGCTGGACGTCGCCGCCGTCGCGCCGGGGCTGCGCGAGGCGTTCGAGCGCGAGGGCTCGCTCGCGCGCGCCGTCGCGTCGCTGCGCGCGCTCGCCCCGGCCGGCTCGGCCGTGCGCGGGATCGACGGCGGCATGCACCGGCTGGTCGAGGAGCTCGCCGTCGGGACCGACGTCCGCGTGCGCCACGAGGTCACGGACGTCGTCCGCCGGGACGCGAGCCGTCCCGACGCGGGTCCGACCCCCCGCCCCGGCACCTGGGTCGTGCGGGCGCAGTCGCCGGACGGGCCGGTCGAGCTCGCGGCGCCGCGCCTCGTCGTGACGACCCCGGCGCTCGTGGACGCGCTCGGCCCGCTCGTGGGCACCGCCGCCGACCTGCTGCCGGACCCGGAGCCCGGCGCGGACGTCCGGCTCGTGACGCTCCTGCTGCGCGCGCCCGAGCTCGACGACGCGCCGCGCGGCACCGGCCTGCTCGTCGCGCCACCGCACCGCGACGCCGGGCGGGCCGCACCGCCGTCGGACGTCGAGGCGAAGGCCCTGACGCACTCGACGGCGAAGTGGCCGTGGCTGCGCGAGCGCGTGCGCGCCGCCGTCGGACCGGGCCACCACGTGGTGCGGCTCAGCTACGGACGCATCGGCGCGACGACGGAGCCCGACCTCGACCGCGTCGTCGCCGACGCCTCGCGGCTGTTCGGCGTGGACCTGCACGGCCGTGTGCTCGGGCACGTCGTGACGCGCTGGAACGGCGCGCTGCCCCCGCCCACCCCCGCGTTCCGGCGCGAGGTGGCGGCGTTCGTCGCCCGGGTCGACGCCGTCCCCGGGCTCGGCGTGACGGGTGGCTGGATCGCCGGCACGGGCCTCGCGGCGATCGTCGGGCACGCCCAGGAATGCGCCCGGGGCCTCGCCGTCCTCGACTGAGGCAATCCTTACCGGAATCCCGAGAAATGCGGCGTCAAATGCGCTCGCGAATTGTCCTGACATCGTGTCCGGAAGTTCCTGACCCCGCGTCAGGACCACGTCACTCCCGCGCGCATTCCCAGCACCGTGACGTGCGCATTTCCGTGGAATGCCGAAGTGGGGAGAGACTGGGACCGTGAGCCCTGCAGGTACCCCTCCCCTCCGCGTGGGCACGCGCGGCAGCGCCCTCGCCACCACCCAGTCCGGCCACGTCGCCCGCCGCCTCGAGGAGCTGACCGGCCGCGACGTCGAGCTCGTCCGCGTCCGCACCGACGGCGACGTCCTCACCGGCTCGCTCGCCCAGATGGGCGGCACCGGCGTGTTCGTCACCGCGCTGCGCGAGGCGCTGCTCGACGGGCGCTGCGACGTCGCCGTCCACTCCCTCAAGGACCTCCCGACCGAGCCCGCCCCCCGGCTGACCGTGGTCACGCCGGAGCGCGAGAACCCGCGCGACGTCCTGTGCGCCCGCGACGGCCTCACCATCACGACGCTCCCGCGCGGCGCGCGCGTCGGCACCGGGTCGCCACGCCGCGCCGCGCAGCTCCGCTCCGTGCGGCCGGACCTCGACGTCGTCGACATCCGCGGCAACGTCGACACGCGCCTCGCCCGGGCGCTCGGCCCCGACGCCGACCTCGACGCCGTCGTGCTCGCCTACGCGGGGCTCGCGCGGCTCGGCCGGCTCGACGCGGTGTCCGAGGTCGTCGACACCGCGATCATGGCGCCCGCCGCCGGGCAGGGCGCGCTCGCGGTGGAGGTGCGCACGGCGTCGCTCGACGACCCCGTGCTCGCCCGCGCGCTGCACGACCTCGACCACGAGCCGACGCGCCTCGCCGTGCTCGCCGAGCGCTCGCTGCTCGCGCGCCTCGAGGCCGGCTGCGCGGCCCCGGTCGGTGCGCACGCCGTGGTGGAGGACGGCGAGGTCGTGCTGACCGCCGTCGTCGCCCGGGTCGACGGCGCCGAGCAGCTCACGCACTCGGGCCGCACCACCGTGCCGGTCGGCGCGTCGTCCCCGGACGCGCGGGACGACGCCGCCCGCGCGCTGGGCGTCCGCGTCGCCGACGCGCTCCTCGCCGACGGCGCCGCCCGCCTCGCCCCGCTCCGCGAGACCGGCTCCGGGCCCGGAGCCAGGGCTGGGTCCGACTCCGGGACCGTGACCGGGACGGCCCAGGCGACGACGCGACAGGCCACGGACGCCGACGCCGTCCCGTCGCCCGACCGCGCCGTCGAGACCGCGCGCGAGCAGCTCCGCGACGGCGGCTACCGCGGCGAGGCGGAATGAGCCCGGGCCCCCTGCGCGACCCGTCGCGCGGCCCCGCGCCCGTCGTCCCGCCCCCGCCGGAGCGGACCCCGCAGCCGACCCCGCCGGAGCGGCCGACCCCGCGCGGCGGCACCGAGACCGCCGGACCGGCGACGGTCCCGCACGCCACGGGCGCACCGCTCGCCGGACGGACGGTCCTCGTCCCGCGCGCGCCCGAGCGCGCCGCCGGGCTCGCGGGGACGCTCCGCGACGCCGGTGCGCGCGTCCTCGTCAGCCCCGCGATCGAGCGCGCCCGGGTCGAGGACACCGCCCCCGTGGACGGCGCCGTCGCTCGCCTCGCGCACGGCGACTTCGCCTGGGTCGTCGTGACGAGCGTCAACGCGATCGACGAGCTCCGGGCGTCCGTCGCCCGCCAGGGCCTCGACCTGGCCGACGCCGCCCGCCGGTCCCGGTGGGCCGCCGTCGGCCCCGCGACCCGCCGCGCCCTCGAAGCCGTCGGCGTCCAGGTCGACCTCGAGCCGTCGGAGAACTCGGCCCGCGGCCTCGTCGCCTCCTTCGCGTCCCTCGCCTCGACCGACCACGCCTCTACCCCGGCAGACCAAACCTCTACCTCGGCCGACCAGGGCTCTACCTCGCCTGCCCAGGGCTCTACCTCGCGAGGTAGAGGCCTGGTGCTGCTCCCGCAGGGAGACCTCGCGGCGCCGACGATGCACGACGGCCTGCACGACCTCGGGTACGTCCCGCACGTCGTCACCGTCTACCGCACCGTGACGCACGTGCTCGCGCCGGAGGTCGTGGCGGCGTGGCGCGGGGGCGAGGTGGACGCCGTCGTGCTGACGTCGGGGAGCGTCGTACGCGAGGTCGCGCGGCAGCTCGGCCCGCGCGAGGACGTGGCGGGCGTCGCGATCGGCGACCCGACCGCCCGGGCGGCGCGCGCCGTCGGGCTGCGGCTCGACGTCGTGGCGGAGCGCCCGACCGACGCCGCGCTCGCCGCCGCCGTCGACGCGGCCCTGACCACCGTCCCGTCGGACGGCCCGGCCGCTCCCCCGGCCCCCGACGACCCCGACGCGACCGACGCGACCGGCGCGACCGACCAAGGAGACCCCTCGTGACACACCTGCCTGCCGGGCACCACCGGCCGCGCCGCCTGCGCACGAGCCCGCGCGTGCGGCGGCTCGTCACCGAGACGCGCGTGCACGCGTCGGACCTCGTGCTGCCGCTGTTCGTCAAGGAGGGCCTCGACGCGCCGCGCCCGATCTCGTCGATGCCGGGCGTCGTGCAGCACACGGAGGCGACGCTCGCGGACGCCGTGCGCGACGCGGCCCGTGCCGGCGTCGGCGGCGTCATGCTGTTCGGCATCCCCGCCGAGCGCGACGCGACCGGGACGCAGGCGGACGCCGAGGACGGGATCCTGCAGTGCGGCATCCGGGTCGCGGTCGAGGCGGCGCGCGAGCACGCCGGCGGCGGGCCGGTCGTCATGGCCGACACGTGCCTGGACGAGTTCACCGACCACGGGCACTGCGGCGTGCTCACCACCGGCCGCGACGGGTCCGTGGTCGTGGACAACGACGCGACGCTCGACCGCTACGCCTCCATGGCCGTCGCGCAGGCGCGGGCGGGCGCGGACGTCGTCGCGCCGTCGGGCATGATGGACGGCCAGGTCGGCGTGATCCGGGAGGCGCTGGACGCCGCGGGGTTCGACGACGTCGGCATCCTCGCGTACTCCGCGAAGTACGCGAGCGCGTTCTACGGGCCGTTCCGCGAGGCCGTGGACTCGGCGCTCCAGGGCGACCGCCGCACGTACCAGATGGACGCGGGCAACGCCCGGGAGGGCCTCCGCGAGGCCGACCTCGACCTCGCCGAGGGCGCGGACATGGTCATGGTGAAGCCCGCCGGGTCCTACCTCGACGTGCTCGCGGCGGTCGCCGAGATGTCGGCGGTGCCCGTCGCGGCGTACCAGGTGTCGGGCGAGTACGCGATGATCGAGGCCGCTGCCGCGAACGGGTGGATCGACCGGCGCGGCGCGATCACGGAGTCGGTGCTCGGCATCAAGCGCGCCGGCGCAGACGTGATCCTCACCTACTGGGCGACGGAGCTCGCGGGCTGGCTCGACGAGAACGACGGAAGGACGCGGGCATGACGGACACCGGAGGCTTCGGGACGGCGGAGGCCGTGCAGGCGGAGAACGCGGCGCTGTTCGGCGCCCCGGGCGCAGGCGGGGCGGACAACCACGCCGCGTTCGTGCGCGCGCAGGGCGTGCTCCCGGGCGGCGTGAGCTCGCCGGTCCGCGCCTACGGGTCGGTGGGCGGCGACCCGCGGTTCCTCGCCTCGGCCCGGGGGCCGTACGTCACCGACGTCGCGGGGCGCGAGTACGTCGACCTCGTGTGCTCGTGGGGCCCCGCGCTGCTGGGGCACGCGCAGCCCGACGTCGTCGCGGCGGTCCAGGAGGCGGCGGCCCGCGGGCTGTCGTTCGGCGCGCCGACGCTCGGCGAGGTCGAGCTCGCGGAGGAGATCCGCCGTCGGGTGCCCGCCGCGGAGCGCGTGCGCCTCGTGTCGACCGGCACCGAGGCGACGATGACCGCGATCCGGCTCGCGCGCGGCGTGACCGGGCGCGACGTCGTCGTGAAGTTCGCCGGCTGCTACCACGGGCACGTGGACGCGCTGCTCGCGGAGGCGGGCTCCGGCGTCGCGACGCTCGCCCTGCCCGGCTCGGCCGGGGTCACCGAGGCGACCGCGGCCGAGACGCTCGTCCTGCCGTACAACGACCTCGCCGCGGTCGAGGCGGCGTTCGCGGAGCGCGGGTCGGAGATCGCTGCGGTCATCACGGAGGCGTCGCCCGCGAACATGGGCGTCGTCCCACCCGCGGAGGGCTTCAACGAGGGCCTGCGCCGCATCACCGCCGCGCACGGTGCGCTGCTGGTCCTCGACGAGGTGCTCACGGGCTTCCGCGTCGGGCCGAGCGGGTGGTGGGGGCTCGAGAACGCCGTCCTGCGCGGCCAGGGCGCCGACGGGTACACGCCCGACCTGTTCACGTTCGGCAAGGTCGTGGGCGGCGGGATGCCCGTCGCCGCGGTCGGCGGTCCGGCGACGGTCATGGACCGGCTCGCGCCGCTCGGGCCCGTCTACCAGGCGGGCACGCTGTCCGGGAACCCGGTCGCCGTCGCGGCGGGTCTCGCGACGCTGCGTCTCGCCGACGACGCGGTGTACGCGCGCGTGGACGAGGTCGCGGGCGTGCTGTCGTCGGCCGTGGGCGCGGCGCTCGACGCCGCGGGGGTCCCGCACCGCGTGCAGCGCGCGGGGTCCCTGTTCTCCGTGTTCTTCGGCGAGCTCGCCGCGAGCGCCGGGGTGCGCGACTACGCGCAGGCCCAGGCGCAGGAGACCTTCCGGTACCGCGCGTTCTTCCACGCGATGCTCGACGCCGGCGTGAGCCTCCCGCCGTCGGTGTTCGAGGCGTGGTTCGTCTCCGCCGCCCACGACGACGCCGCCGTCTCCCGCATCCTCGACGCCTTCCCCGCCGCGGCCCGAGCCGCCGCGGAGTCAACCCCAGCCTGACCCCCTGACCCTCTCGCCCCCGGGCGCCGCCCGGGCAGGCGTCGAACACGACGTTGGTGTCGTTATCCGGCGGATAACGACACCGACGTCGTGTTCGACGGCGCGGGATCGCGTGCTCGGCAGCGCGGGGCCGCGCGGGGGCGCGCGGGACAGGGCGCGTCAGTATGTCGCGGCCTGGCCGGCTCGTCGGCCGAGCGAGCGGACCTGGATGCCGAAGGCGATGAGCATGACGCCCCAGAGGATCGCGAAGATCGCGAGGATCCAGACGATCGACACCAGCCCGGCGTCGACGTTGAACAGCACGAGCAGACCGAAGACGAGGCCCAGGAGACCGGCGAAGACGCCCCAGCCCCACCCGCTGCCGGGGACCTTGCGCAGGTCGAGGCTCGCGACGGTCTGGAACAGGCCGTAGACGACGGCCCAGAAGCCGACGATCCACGTGAGGACGATCGCGGTCTTGCCCGGCCAGACGAGCAGCACGATGCCGACGGCCAGGCTGAGAACGCCCATGGTCACGAGGAACGCGGTGCCGCTGCCGGTGCCGCGGCGCCGGATGCCCTCGATGATCTCGACGATCCCGTCGACGACCGCGAAGATGCCGATCACCCAGATGATCACGGCCGCGGTCTTGTCCGGCCACGCCAGGGCGACGATGCCGAAGAGGATGGCGAGCACCCCGCGGAGCACTGGCCAGTACCAGACCTGCTTCGCGGTGCTGGAGAATGCGGTGAGGATCGGGTCCTGCGTCGTCATGGTCACTCCCCGTGCTAGGTGACGGGCCGGCTCACCGGCGGACTGGGGCCTGTGTCGCCTCCCGCTTCGCCTCCATGGAACACCCAGAAATCCCGCGTGTCGCGGCGAAGCGCGCGTTTCGCCCGCTCGGGCCGGACGGTCAGGCCCGCGCGGGCCGCGGTGCGAGGGCCGGCGCGGGTGCGCGCCGGCGTCGGCCCGACCAGACCACGAGGGCGGCCAGCGTCAGCACCGCCGTGAACGCGAGGACGGGGCCCGCGAAGAACGGGCCGATCCGCTTGTCGGCCACGACGGCGTACGTCGTCGCGTACGCGACGTCGGCCCCGGCCGGCTCGAAGGTGAAGTCCGAGACGATCTCGGTCCCCGGGTCGCGGAAGACCTGCTCGTGCGACGTGACGAAGCTGCCGGCGGCGAGGAGCGCGGCGAGCTCGTCGGAGCCCACCGTCGCCGGGTCGACCCGGCCCGCGAACCGCAGCGTGGGCTCGAGCGCGGCGGCGGTCGCGTCGGTGCGGTCGACCCGGTGGTCGGCCAGGACGTAGGTGCGCGTGCTCTGGGTGTCGTCGGCGACGACGGACATGCGCATGGGATAGACGAGCGAGCCGCTCGCGAACGTGACGCGCAGGGGCTGCAGGGTCCCGTCGAACGCGGCCGCCTCCTCCGGCGCGAGCCGGGCCGCGACGAACGACCAGCCTTCGCTCACGTAGGGCGCGAGAGCGGTCTGGACCGACTCGGGGAGCTGGAACCCCCGTTCGGTGAGCCACGACCCGAGCGCGCCGGGGTCGGTCGCGCCGAGCGTCGTGACGTCGAGCGGGCCGAGCCGCACCTCGTCGAGCACCGCGACCCCTGCCGGCGCGCCGGCGCCGTCGCTGCCGACGGCTCCGAACCCGAGCTCGGGCCACCACCGGTAGTCGGAGACGACGGCGCGCGGCCGGGTGAGGTCGTCGAGCTCGCGGAAGACCTGCGGGTCGGCGAGCGCGACCTCCGCCGGCGCCGGGGTCGGCAGCAGCAGCCCGACCTCCGGGGCGTTCGACAGCGCGTCGAGCTCCAGCAGCATCGTCTCGGTCGTCCCGTCCCACTGGAGCACGGCCGTCTCCTGCGAGACCGACGTGTCGTACGCGGGCCCGTCGACGAGGCCGCCGCACGCGCACGCGCTCGCCGGGGGCGCCGCGACGACGCTCGCCCCCGCGAGCGCGAGCGCGATCGACACCGCGCGGACCGCCCGTCCCGCTCCTGCTCCCCTGCCCATGCTTGGGAGGGTATGTGGTGCGTCAGGGGCCTCGCGCGACGAGCGCCGCAATCGTGATGAGGCCGTGACAGCAGCGTGACCCGCGGCCCGTGACCGGCCGGCGGGCCGCCGTCGGGCGGGAGCCGGGATCCGCGTCAGGCGACCGCCGCGCTGACGCCGAGGTGCACGAGCGTGCCCAGCACGACCGCCCATGCCGTGACCGCGACGACCCCCCAGGCGAAGACGCGGGCCCGCGGCGCCCCGAATCCCACCATGGCGGCCGCGGTCACGTGGCTCGGCAGCAGCAGGGGCCCGAGGAGGCTGACCCCGGGCACGCCGTAGCGGTCGAACACCTGCCGCATCCGCTGCCGCTGGGGCGACCGCTCGGCGGTGCGCCCCCGCGTGACGCCCGACCGTGCGGCGCCGATGAGCCAGACGACGAGGGCGAGCGCGATCGCGTTGCCCACCACGGCGGCGACGATCGCGACGACGGGGTTCACCCCGGCGACGACCCCGAGGATCGCCGCCCCCTCGGCCTCGACGTAGGGGATCGCGCCGGCGAGCAGGACCCCGACCCAGCGCAGCAGGGGCGGAAGACCCTGGGTGAGCTCCTGGAGCCCGGTGATGATGTCGGTCATGGTGCGCCTCTCGTCGGGGTGTGCCTCCAGCCTCCCGGCGGCACCGGCGCGTCGACAGTGCGCCCTCTCACCGCAGGAGGTGGACCCGTCACCGCCCGGGCATGACACGTGTCAGGCCGTCGTCGTCGGACGGCCCGGGGCGCGCGTACCCTTAGGGGGTATGGATCGGTTACCCTGGTGGGGTATAGGACGACGATCGACCCGCCGCGGTCGCGGCACCGCGCCCTGGACGAGGAGGAGAGCATGACCGACACCACCGAGGCCCCGGCCGTCGAGCACGAGCACGCGGCCCACACCGGTCCGCACGGCTACGCGTCCGACAAGGAGGCGTACCTCAAGCGCATGCGCCGCATCGAGGGCCAGGTGCGCGGCATCGCGCGCATGATCGACGAGGACGTCTACTGCATCGACATCCTCACGCAGGTCTCCGCCGTCACGAAGGCGCTGCAGGCCGTGAGCATCGGCCTCGTCGAGGACCACCTCGGCCACTGCGTCGTCGACGCAGCGCGCCAGTCCGAGGAGGAGGGCGCGGCCAAGGTCAAGGAGGCCGCCGACGCCATCGCCCGCCTCGTCCGCAGCTGACCCACCCCACCACCGAGGAGCACCATGAGCACCGTCACCACCCTGGCCGTCACCGGCATGACCTGCGGCAACTGCGTCGCGCACGTCACCAAGGACCTCGAGGCCGTCGCCGGCGTCGAGAACGTGAGCGTCGAGCTGCGCGTCGGCGGCGCGTCCGAGGTCACGGTCTTCTCCGACGCCCCGCTCGACGAGGCCGCGCTCCGCGAGGCCGTGGACGAGGCCGGCTACGAGGTCGCGTCGCTCGAGGTCCAGGAGGACGCGCTGGCCGCCCAGTACGCCGAGCAGGCGGCGGAGAAGCAGGAGGCGCACGCGTGCGCGTGCGGCTGCGGCACCGCCCCGAGCACGTCCACGGACGCCGCGGCCCCGGTGACGAAGACCTACGACCTCCAGGTCCCGCCCCGCTCCTAACCCGCGCGCGACCTGTCAGCACCCGGTCGCGGCACGACGCGACCTCCTGCTGACAGCGCCATCCCCGGGTGACCTGTCGGCAGGTCGTCGCCGTATCGCGCGAGCGGTCGCTGACAGGTCGCACCGCCACGGTGCCCGACGCCGGAGCGTGCCTCGCGCGCACGAGGCCGCCTCCGCCGTCGGGCACCACCCCACGGGCCGACCGTCGCCACCGCGACGCGCACCCACGCCGCCCGTCCGCACCGGCACGGGCCGCACGCCGCGACGTCCGCCACCCGGACCGCCGTCGGTGACCTCCACCCGAGCACCCGTCGAGGAGTCACCCGCATGACCGCCCAGCCCACGCCCACCCCGACGACCGCCACCCCGCCGGGCGGCGCCGCCGACGGTCGACCGTCCGCCGAGGTCGACCTCGCGATCGGGGGCATGACGTGCGCGTCCTGCGTCGCGCGCGTCGAGAAGCGGCTCAACCGCGTCGACGGCGTCACCGCCACCGTCAACCTCCCGCTCGAGAGCGCGCACGTCGTCCTCGCCGCCGACGTCACCGACGCCGACCTCGTCGCCGCCGTCGAGAAGGCCGGCTACACCGCCCGCGTCACCACCCGGCGTGATCTCACCCCCGTGGACGAGGGTGCTGTCTCACGGCACCACGGTTCACCTCCGGCGGACCAGGGCTCTACCTCGGCGGACCGCGGGGAGGCCGGCGCAGAGGCGACCGAGCGGCGGGACGACGCGAACGGCGTGGCGGGTCTGACCGAGCGAGACTCCGGGGCGAGCGTGGGAACGCAGGGGGATCGCGACCGAGAGCCGGGAGGTGCCCGAGGAACGAGGGCTCCGGACGGTGGCCCGAGCACCTCCAGCCGCGTCGCCACCGGACCCGACCGGGGCGCCGTGCTGCTGCAGCGTCTGCGCGTCGCGGCGGTGCTCACCGTGCCGGTCGTCGCGCTGTCGATGGTCCCGGCGCTGCAGTTCACGGGCTGGCAGTGGGTCGTCGCGGCGCTCGCGCTGCCGGTCGTCACGTGGGGCGCGTGGCCGTTCCACACGGCGGCGTTCCGGGCGGCACGGCACGGCGCGTCGACGATGGACACGCTGGTCTCGCTCGGCGTGGTCGCGGCGACGCTGTGGTCGCTGTGGGCGCTCCTGCTCGGCGGCGCGGGCGAGCAGGGGATGCGGATGCAGCCGACGCTGATCCCGTCCCGGGACGCGATGGGCACGCCCGAGCTGTACTTCGAGGTCGCGGCCGTCGTCACGACGTTCCTGCTCGCCGGCCGGTACGCGGAGCACCGGTCCAAGCGCCGTGCGGGGGACGCGCTGCGGTCGCTGCTGGAGCTGGGCGCGAAGGACGCCGAGCGGGTGCTCCTCGGGTCGGACGGTTCCCCTCGCACGGGTGCCGACGGCGCACGGGTCACCGAGCGCGTCCCGGTCGCGGACCTCGCGGTGGATGACGTGTTCGTCGTGCGGCCGGGCGAGAAGGTCGCGACGGACGGCGTGGTGCTGGAGGGGTCGAGCGCGGTCGACACCTCGCTGCTCACGGGTGAGCCGGTGCCCGTGGACGTGGGCCCGGGCGACGACGTCACGGGCGCGACGGTCAACGCGGCGGGTGCGCTGCTGGTCCGGGCGACGCGCGTGGGCGAGGAGACGACGCTCGCGCAGATCGGACGGCTCGTGACGCAGGCGCAGACGGGCAAGGCGCCGGTGCAGCGGCTCGCGGACCGGATCTCCGCGGTGTTCGTGCCGGTCGTGCTGGTGCTCGCGGTCGCGACGCTGGTGGGCTGGCTGATCGCCGGTGCGGGCACGCAGTTCGCGTTCACCGCCGCCGTCGCGGTGCTCATCATCGCGTGCCCGTGCGCGCTGGGTCTGGCGACGCCGACGGCCCTGCTCGTCGGCACCGGACGCGGCGCGCAGCTCGGCGTGCTCATCAAGGGGCCGGAGATCCTCGAGTCGACGCGGCGCGTGGACACCGTCGTGCTCGACAAGACGGGGACCGTCACCCAGGGCGCGATGGCGCTCGAGGCGGTCGTGACGCCGTCGGGCAGCGTGCCGCTGGAAACGTTGTCCGCGCACGGTCGCGCTCCGGCGCGACGAGACGCTGACAGGTCGCGCCGGGAGGTCGACGACGCGCGCGACGCCCTGCGGCACGCAGGTGCGGTCGAGGCGCTGAGCGAGCACCCGATCGCCCGGGCGGTCACCGAGGCCGCGCGCCGCGTGGCCGCACCGGCATCGCGCGGCGGGGACGCACCGGTGGGGGCCGACGGCGTCGTGATCGGCTCGCTGCAGGCGTTCGACTTCCGCAGCGCCCCGGGCGGCGGGGTCGAGGCCGTCGTCCGCACCGCGCACTCCGGGCTCTCCCTGGGCGACGGCGGCGGGCTCACCGCGCGGCGCGTGCTCGTCGGGCAGCCGTCGTGGCTCGCGCGCGAGGGCGTGTCGCCCGACCCGGCGCTCGACGACGCGTTCGCGGCCGCCGAGGCGACAGGGGCGAGCGCCGTCGTCGTCGCGTGGGACGGCCGGGCGCGCGCGGTGCTCGTGCTGCGCGACCCGGTGAAGCCGACGTCGGCCGAGGCGGTGCGCGAGCTGCGCGACCTCGGCCTGCGGCCCTACCTGCTGACGGGCGACGGCGAGGGCGCGGCCCGCGAGGCGGCGCGCGCCGTCGGGATCGCGGAGTCCGACGTGGTCGCGCGCGTGCTCCCCGACCAGAAGGTCGACGTCGTCGCGCGGCTCCGAGGCGAGGGGCGCGTCGTCGCGATGGTCGGGGACGGCGTGAACGACGCCGCCGCGCTCGCGACGGCGGACCTCGGGCTCGCGATGGGCACGGGGACGGACGTCGCGATCGAGGCGAGTGACCTGACGCTCGTGCGTGGCGACCTCCGCAGCGCGGCCACCGCTATCCGGCTCTCGCGCCGGACCCTGCGGATCATCCAGCAGAACCTGTTCTGGGCGTTCGCCTACAACGTCGCGGCGATCCCCCTCGCGGCGGCGGGCCTGCTCAACCCCATGATCGCGGGGGCGGCGATGGCCGCGAGCTCGGTGCTCGTCGTCGGGAACTCGCTGCGCCTGCGCCGCGCCGCCTGACCCCAGGGCCCACCCCACGCGACCCGGCCTTGCCGGGCGCCGAGCCCGACACCACCCGCTGCCGAACACGACCTGAGGGTCGTTATCCCGGGGATAACGACCCTCATGTCGTGTTCGGCGCCGGGGGGAGTCAGCGGAAGCGGCGGCCCTCGTCGCGGCGGTAGGCGCCGACCGCGAGGGCGGCGAAGACCACCGTCCAGCCGAGAAGCACGGGCCACGCGAGACCGTACGCCGGCTCGCCCGTGAGCGCCTGGACGAGCAGGTCGCGACCCGCGCGCGTCGGCGTGGCCATGGAGATGGCGTCCAGCCACGGGGGGAAGAGGAACGGCGGGAGGAACAGGCCGCCGGCGAACGCGAGCGGGAAGAGGATCACCTGGACCACCGGCAGCGCCGCCTTCGCGGACAGCGAGTAGCCGATCGCCATGCCGAGCAGCACGAACGGCACGGACACGAGCAGCACCGTCCCGACGCCCGCGAGGAGCTGGCTCCACGTGACGCTCGCGTCGGTGAAGAGCCAGCCGATGAGGATGAGCGGCACGAGCCCGAACAGCGAGAAGATGCCGCCGTTGAGCACGCGCGCCGCCATGCGCGGCGTCGGGCCGGCGGGCAGCGAGCGCACGAACGGGTCGAACGGGAGCTGCCGGTCCTCCGCGACGCCGAGCCCGTAGGTGAACAGGCTCGCCGAGCAGATCGCGAACAGGCCGAGCGACGCGACGGCCGTGGTCGCGGCCACCGGGTTCTGCGCGACCTCCTTCTGCGGCACGACGAAGAAGAACATCGCGAGCGCGGGGAACAGCAGGTTGCCCAGCACGGCGACCGGCACGCGCACGGTCTCGAGGAACTGGTACTTGAGGTGCAGCCAGGTGAGGCGCAGCGGCCCGGGGAGGGTCGCGGCGGTGGCGCCGCCGGGGATGGTCGTGGTGGTCATCGTGCCCGTGCCTCCGTGGTCGGGGCCGCGTCGCGCGCGACCATCTGCTCGAACGCCTCCTCGAGGCTCGCGCCCCGGATCTCGAGGTCGTGGAAGTCGACGCCCGAGGTGACGAGCCCGCGCACGAGGGCGTCGGCGTCGGGCGTGTAGAGCTCCTGGCGGCCGTCGCCGAGGCGGTCGGACCGCACGACGCCGGGCCGGTCGGCGAGGTCCGAGGGCGACCCGACCACGACCCGCCGCAGCGACACGCGGCGCAGGATCGCGTCGAGCGAGTCGTCGGCCTTGACCACGCCCTGGTCGATGACGACGACGCGCTGCGCGAGCGCCTGCACCTCCTCCAGGTAGTGGCTGGTCAGGAGGACCGTCCCCCCGTCGGCGTGGTACGCGCGGATCGCGTCCCACAGCGCCTGGCGGGCGCTCACGTCGAGGCCCGTCGTCGGCTCGTCGAGCAGGACGACGCGCGGGCGGCCGACGAGCGAGAGCGCCACGGCGAGGCGGCGCTTCTGCCCGCCGGACATCGCGCCCGTCTGGCGGCCCGCGAGCTCGGTGAGGCCGAACTGGTCGAGCAGCTCCACGGTCGGGACGGGGTCCGGGTAGTGACCGGCGACGAAGTCGACGACCTCGCGCACCTTGAGCGTCGCGGGCAGGCCCGTCTCCTGCGGGGTGAGGCCCAGGCCGACGCGGCTCCGCGCGTCGCGCGGGTCGCCGCCGAGCAGGCGGACCGTCCCGGCGTCGGGCCGGCGCTGCCCGCTGACCAGGGACAGCAGCGTCGACTTGCCGGCGCCGTTGGGGCCGAGCAGGCCGACGAGCTCGCCCGCCCCGACGCTCAGGGACACGTCGTCGAGCGCGACGACCGTGCCGAAGCGGCGCGTGACGTGGTCGACGGCGACGACCGGTCGAGCGGGGTCGGTGGCCGACGCCGCGGGGTCGGTCCGGGCGGCCCGGGAGGCCCCGCTGCGCGGGGCGTGGTCGGTGCTCATCCTGCGGCTCCCTTCAGGAGGGTGTTCAGGGCGGTCGTGTAGTCCTCGAAGGCGACACGGCCGCGGGCGGTGAGAGCGAGGTAGGTGGCCGGGGTGCGGCCCTCGTGGGTCTTGGTGACGGACACGTAACCGGCGTCCTCGAGCTTGCGCAGGTGGGTGGAGAGGTTCCCGGCGGTCATGTCGAGGAGCTTCTGCAGCTTGGGGAAGGACAGCTCGTCCCCGGTCGGGAGGGTGGCGAGCGTCGCGACGACGCGCAGCCGCGCCGGGGCGTGGATGACGGGGTCGAGCTCGGCGTCAGGCATCGGCCGCGCCCTCCGCCGACGCCCCGGCGGGCGCTGCTCGGGTGGCGAGGCGCCGCCGTCGGACGCGCAGGACGTGCTCGATCGCGGCCATGACGAGGAACCCGCCACCGCCCGCGAGCGCCATGACGAGGTAGGTGAGCGGAAGCCCCGCGAACGTCGCGACGGCGGCCGTGAGCAGGATCCACACCCCGAGCACGAACAGACCGCGGTCGCCGAACGCCGCGGCACCGCCGAGGTACAGCAGGCCAACGACGACGCACGCGAACGCGTTGCTCGCGAGCGACATGACCTCCTCCGACGCTCCCGCGCGGGCGAGCCCGCCGAGCACGAACCCGTAGCAGACGAAGCCGAGCATCCACGACCACCCGTACATGGCCCCGGTGCGGGCGCTGACGCCACGCGTCCCCGCGGTGCGCGTGACGCTGTGGACGATCGTGAACGCGACGGCGGCCGCGATGAGGCTGAAGAAGACCCAGAACGCCCACGGCTCGGGCTGCGCGCCCACGACCTGACCCATGCGGGTCGTGATGCGGACGGTCGCGGTCCCGTCGACGACGCGGACCGCGCTCGCCCACAGGCACAGGTACCCGACGAGCCAGGCGACGCCCCACGCGAGGAACAGCAGCCGCGAGTCGGGCTCGGTCGCCCGGCGCGCGCGGTCCTGCTGCTCGCGGATGAGGCGCAGCGTCTCGGCGACGTCGAGCGCCGGCTCGCCCGGCTCGGCGGTCCCGTCGCGGCGGTCGTCGCCCTGGTCCGTGGTCATGGTGCCCTCTCGGGAGGTGGGAAAACTACTTTGCGCTGCAAACCTGTTTGTAGCCTGGCACGCCCGACACCGATCGCGCAACCCCCTCCCACCCCTCCCCGCACCCGCACCCGCACCCGCACCCGCACCCGCACCCGCCGAACACGACATGAGGGTTGTTATCCGCCCGATAACGGCCCTCATGTCGTGCTCGACAGGGGGCGGGGGCGGGGGCGGGGGTCGCTCGATGGACCGCCGCCGAGGTCGCGGCGCGCGTCGTCGTGGCGGGCGTCGAGGTCATCGAGGCCCGCATCTCCAACCTCGCCTACGCCCCGGAGATCGCCCAGGCGATGCTCCAGCGCCAGCAGGCCGGCGCGATCATCGCGGCGCGGTCGCGCATCGTCGAGGGCGCGGTGTCCATGGTCGAGGACGCCCTGTCGCGCCTCGAGGCCGAGGACGTCGTGACGCTCGACGACGAGCGCCGCGCGACCATGGTCTCCAACCTCCTCGTCGTGCTGTGCGGCGACAGCCGCGTGACGCCCGTCGTCAACACGGGGTCCCTGTACCAGTGACGCCCGTCGGGCCCACGCCGCCCGAGAAGCGCGACGCGCCCGACGACGGCGACCAGCCGTCGTCGGGCCGCGGCGTCCCCGCAGGCGGGGAGCCGGCCACGCCGGAGGGCGACGCGCCCCCGCAGGCCGAGCAGCCGGCGTCGGGCACGGGCGAGGGCCCCGCGCAGCGGCCGCAGCGCAAGTCGGTGCTCCTGCGCCTGGACCCCGCCGTGCACGACGCGCTCGCGCGCTGGGCCGGCGACGACCTGCGCAGCGTCAACGCGCAGATCGAGATGCTGCTGCGCCGCGCGCTCGACGACGCCGGCCGCCTCCCCCGCGACGTCCGCCCGCCCCGCGGCCCGGGCCGCCCGCGCAACCCCTGACCCGCCGAGCGATCAACCCGGACCCGCCGAGCACGAGGTTGCTGTCGTTCTGGGGCCGAGAACGACAAGAACCTCGTGGTCGACGCGGAGCAGGCTCGTGCTCGGCGGACAGCGCACGCTCAGGCGGCGTCGAGCCCGCGCCCGGGGACCGGTGCTATAACCGGACGGTGCCCGACCTGACCGCGTCCACCCCCGCGACCGCGCCCGAGCCGCCGCCCGCGCCCGGCCCGACGGCGGCACCCCGCGCGGCCGACGCCGTCACCGCCGACGCGCACGACCGCCCGGACCGCGCGACGCGACGACGCATCGGCGCGGAGATCTGGATCGTCCTCGGGCTGAGCCTCGGCAAGTCGGCGGTCTACGCGATCATCAACATCGTCGCGCGCCTCACCGCCGGGACCCCGCTGCGCGACCAGTCGGCGAGCCTCAACGTCAGCCAGTCCGCGCGCCCCTACCTCGACCTCACCTACCAGCTCGTCGGAATCTTCTTCGCGGTGCTGCCCGTCGCGCTCGCGCTGTACCTGCTCAGCGCGCGCGGCCGCTCGGCCGTCCGGGCGATCGGGCTCGACGGCGCCCGGCCGCTGCGCGACGTCGGGTGGGGGTTCGCGCTGGCCGCGGCCATCGGCATCCCTGGGCTGGGCTTCTACGCGCTCGGCCGCCTCCTCGGCATCACGGTCGAGGTGCAGGCGTCGGCGCTCAACGCCGCGTGGTGGACCGTGCCCGTGCTGATCCTCTCGGCGCTGCAGAACGGCCTGCTCGAGGAGGTCATCGCCGTCGGCTACCTGTTCGAGCGCACGCGCGACCTCGGCTGGGGCCGCGTGAAGTTCGTCGTGTGGAGCTCGCTCCTGCGCGGGTCGTACCACCTGTACCAGGGGTTCGGCCCGTTCGTCGGGAACGTCGTCATGGGCGTCGTCTTCTCGTGGTTCTACACGTCGCGCTGGGGCAGGCACCGCGTCATGCCGCTCGTGATCGCCCACACGCTGCTCGACGTCGTCGCGTTCGTCGGGTACGCGCTCCTCCCCCTGGAGTGGAAGCAGTCCCTGGGCCTCGCGTGACGGCTGCGGCGCCGCTTCGCGACTCCTGGGACGCCGCGGTCAGGCGATCCCGAACGCGCCGGTCTCCAGGTCGACCAGGTGGGTCTCGCGGTTGCCGTAGTCGACGCCCCAGGTCGGCGTGGACAGCTCCAGGTAGTGCGGCGTGAAGTCGCCCTCCAGCGAGTCGACCATCGCCTCGGACGTCCCGCCGAGGTGGTCGTCCACCCAGGGGCGCTCCTCCTCCGGCAGCCCGGTCCAGTCCTCGTCCCAGGGCGAGACCCAGCCGTCCTCCTCCCGGCCCGGGGCGAGACCCGCGTTCGGGTCGTCGACCCTCGGGACGAGGTAGGCCCACCGGGTGACCGTCACGTCCTCGCCGCGACGCGTGCCGAGCGGCGGGTCCCACGCGTTCTGCCCCTCGTCCGTCGCGACGTGCTCCCCGGGACGGCGGGTGTCGGGCGGTGCGGCGGTGGGACCGGCGGCGAGCTCCTGCTCGGTCAGCCAGACCAGGGCGAAGCTCTGGCCGATGATGTCGCTGAGCACGAGCGCCTGCGGGTGCTGCCGGGCCGCGCGCAGGTCCACGACGAACGGGTCCTCCGGGTCGCTCGCGTCGTGCTCGGTGGCGAACTGCCCCCCGCCGAGGAAGTACGCCACGCCCGGGAACCCGGGGCCCCGACGCTGGTACTCGGCCGCCAGCCGCAGCGTGACGGCGTGCCGCATCGGCAGCCCGGTGCTCGGGCTCCGCGGCCACGTCCGCGGCTCGATCCCCGGCCCCGCGTCGCCGATCCACCCCCAGGCGGCCTCGCCCCAGGGCGCGACGGGCGGCTGCAGCAGAGCCGTCGTCCCGACCGGTGACCCGTCCACCGCGTCCTGCGGGGTCAGGCCGAACAGGATGTCGTACGCAGTGACCACCGGTGCTCCTCGTTCTCGACGGACAGCGGTCACATGCTAGGGCAGCCGTCCCGCTCCCCCGGGCTCGCCCGGCTCCGACTCCCGCGACGGCCCGGGCGCCGACTCCGGCCCCGGCGAGGGCGACGGGGCCGGCGAGGGCGACGGGGCCGGCGAGGGCGACGGCGACGGGGCCGCGCTCGGGTCGCGCGGCGTCGCCCCGCCCGTGGCCGACGGCGGCTCGACGCCCGGGTGGGCGGCGGGCGCGCCGAGCACGGACCCGCCCGTCACGACGACGCCCGCCGCGACGGCCTGTGCACGCAGGTCCGCGAGCTCGCGCGCGACGGCGCGGACGGCGAAGCCCGACACCACGTGGATCGCCCCGGTCACGAACGCGTAGAGGGCGAACACGACGGCGACGAGCCGCAGCACGTCGAAGGAGTCGAGCGGCCTCGTGACGAGCAGGACCCCGAACAGCACCGAGACGATCCCGACCGCGAGCATCCAGGCCCACCCCAGGTCGCGGTTGCGGACGAGCGCGGCGGCCCCGGCGATCGTCGTGATGCCCAGCACGAGCACCCACACCGCGAGCACGTAGTAGAGCGCGGTCGCGGTGAGGTCGGGCCAGAGCGCCACGACGACGCCGAACACGACGTTGACGCCCGCCTGCGCGAGCCACCACGCCGACCCGACCTGCCGGCGGTGCACGAACCCCTGCACGGCGACGAGCACGCCGTCCGCCACGAGGAACGCGCCGAGCACCACGCGCAGCGTCCCGAGCTGCTCCAGCGGCTCGATCATGAGGAGGAGGCCGAGGACGACGAGGAGGGTCCCCCGGACCACGGGCAGCCACCACACCTTGCGGAAGGGGTTGCGCTCCTGCCCGTTCGCGTCGGGCGTCGCGGGGCGGTCCGGACGGTCGGACCCGTCCGCGGTGCCGCGCTCCGTCGTCGTGCCACGTGCCATGCCGACCTCCCGGGTCCGGTCTTCCGCCCATGCTAGGGAGGCCTTGCTCACACCCGCCCGCCGAGCGGGGGCCGCGAGCCGTCCAGCATGCGGGCGAACGGGGCGAATCACCCGGAGGAATCGGCCAAATACCGCGCCTCCCCGAGGGCCCCGACCTAGACTCGCTCGCATGGCCTCCCCCGCCCCCGAGCCGAGAGAGCGCGCCGCTCCCCACGTCGGCGCGGTCGTCGAGGTCGGCTCGCTGGCCCGGCCCGAGCAGGCGGAGCCCCGCCCCCAGACGGGCGCGCTCGAGGCCCTGCTCGCGCGTCGGGCGCACGACGACGCGGGGACGGTTCGCGTCGTCGACACGGCCGAGCAGCGCGTCCGGCACCCGATCGACCTCGTCAATCTCGTGCTGTGCACGGTGGGCGTCGTCGTCGTCCTGCTCATGTCGGTGTACGCGCACGGCACCACGGCCGGCGTCGCGGAGGACGTCCGCAGCTTCTCGGACCTCCTGTACAACATCCTGTTCATCCCGGTCGCGGTGCTCGAGGGTCTCATCACGCTGTTCGTGCCGATCGCGGTCCTCACCGAGCTCGGCGTCCGCCGGCTGGGGCGCCAGGTCGTCGAGTCGATCGTCGCGGCCGCGCTCGGCCTGCTCCTGGGCGTGCTGGCCGTGCTGGCGCTGCGTGCGTGGGGCTCGGACGACCTCGTCCGCGGGCTCTCCGTGTACTCGCGGGGCGAGTGGCGCCTGACGATCCCGGGCTACGTCGCCGCGATCGGCGGGCTGCTCACGGCCGCGGGCACCCGTACCCGGCGACGCACCGTCAAGTGGTCGTGGAACCTGCTGTTCATCGCGATCGGCGTCGTGCTCATCACCGGCCAGGTGTCGCTCCCGGGCATCATCATCACGCTGCTCCTCGGGCGCATCGCCGGGCTCGCCGTGCGGTACGTCTCGGGCGTGCGCAGCGAGCGCGCGTACGGGCCCGAGCTCGTGGCCGGCGTCCGGCGCGCCGGGTTCTCCCCCACGGCCCTCGTGCGCGTCCGCGACGTCACCGACGACGAGGAGCTCGCCGAGGCCGCGGACGACCCCATCACCGAGGTGGACGCCGAGGGACGCATCACCGCGGAGGTGCACGTCGGCGTCCTGCGCGCACCGGGGGCCGCGGACGACGCCGGGACGGTCCTCACCGCGGACGCCGCGCTCGCCGCGCAGCACCTCGGGTCGGCCACGCCCGACGAGACCCCGGCGTCCGACGGGGCCGACGCGGCGGACGGGCGCTCCGCCGCGGCGGAGGCCCAGGACGCGCCGTCCGACTCGGCCGCCATCGCGCTGACCCGTGCGGGCGACAACCGCGTCTACGCGATGCTCGCGGAGGACGGCGTGCGGCGCGACCTCGTCGTGCTCGACGGCGACCGGCAGGTCGTCGGCTTCCTCGCCCGGTTCTGGCGGTCGCTGCGGCTGCGCGGCAGCGAGGGACGAGCCGCGATCTCGCTGCGCGCGGCGGCCGAGCGCACCGCGCTGCTGTCGTACGCCGCGCGCGCTGCGGGCGTCCGCACCCCGCGGCTGCTCGGCGTCGCCGAGTCCGCCGACTCCATGGTCCTGGTCCAGGAGCACGCGACCGGCGCCGTCTCGCTGCGCGACCTCCCCGTGGAGGACCTCACGGGCTCGGTGCTCAACGAGGCGTGGCGCCAGCTCCGGCTCGCGCACGCGGCGGGCATCGCGCACCGCGCGCTGACCTCCGACGTCATGCTCGTCTCGCGCGAGCCCGCGACCGGCGCCCCGCAGGTCTGGCTCACCGGGTGGGAGCAGGGCGACATCGCGTCGTCCGAGCTCGCGCGCCGCATGGACCTGGCGCAGATGGTCGCGCTCCTCGCGCTGCGCGTCGGGGCGCGCCGGGCCGTCGAGTCCGCGGTGAGCGTCCTGCCCGACGACGACATCGCCGCGATCGGCCCGCTGCTCCAGCCCGTCGCGCTGCCGCCGAGCACGCGCGAGGAGATCCGGCAGAACAAGGAGCTGCTCAAGGAGCTGCGCGCCGCCCTGGTGGAGCGGCTGCCCGAGGCGAGCATCGAGCCGCAGCGCATCACCCGGTTCGGCGCGCGGACGATCCTCACGCTGACCCTGACGATCGTCGCGGTGACGGTCGTCGTCACGACGATCAACTTCGACCAGATCACCGAGGCCGTCTCCTCGGCGAACCCGTGGTGGGCGGCCGTCTCGTTCCTGCTCGGGATCGTCACGTGGTTCGGCGCCGCGCTCACGCTCGTCGCGTTCGCGTCGAAGCGGCTGCCGCTCTGGCGCGTCACGCTCACCCAGGCGGCGGGATCGTTCGTCGCGCTCGCCGCGCCCGCCGGCATCGGCCCGGCGGCGCTCAACCTCCGGCTCCTGACCCGGCGCGGGATCTCGACCCCGGTGGCCGTCGCGACGGTCGCGCTCGTCCAGGTGTCGCAGTTCGTCGTGACGATCCTGCTCCTCGTCGTGCTGTCCGTGGCGACCGGCGACGGCGGGCTCGTCCAGCTCCCCTCGACGACCGTGCTCCTCGCGATCGGCGGCGTCGCGCTCGCCGTCCTCGCGACGCTCCTCGTCCCGGCCGTGCGGGCCTGGGTGCTCGCCAAGATCCGCCCGACGATCCAGCAGGTGTGGCCCCGGCTGTCCGAGATGCTGGGTCAGCCCGGGCGGCTCGCGCTGGGCATCGCGGGGAACGTCGTCATGACGCTCGGCTACGTGCTCGCGTTCGACGCCGCGCTCGCCGCGTTCGGGCAGGAGCTCTCGCTCGTCGAGGTCGCGGTCATCTACCTCGTCGGGAACGCCGCGGGTGCGGCCGTCCCGACACCGGGCGGCCTCGGGGCGATCGAGGCCGCCCTCATCTTCGGCCTGACCACCGCGGGCGTCCCCGCCGCGCTCGCGACGTCCGCGACGGTGCTCTTCCGCGTCGCGACCTACTGGGCCCGCATCCCGATCGGCTGGGCCGCGATGCGGTACCTGCAGAGGAAGGGCGACCTGTAGCCGACCGTCGGTCCGCCGTCGTCAGCCCTGCGGGGCGTCGGCGACCTTGACGTCGACGTGGTACTTCGTCCCGTCGACGTCGGACAGCGTGACGGTCGTGTCGTAGACGTTCCCGGACGCCGGGTCGGTGAGCTCGCACTCGACGACCTCGCCGTCCACGAGGTCGACGTTCTCCTCGCCGCAGTCGACGTCCGCCTCGCCGATCTCGGCCAGCGCGCCCTCGGCGTCCTGCGCGATCTTCGAGGCCGGCACGGTGAGGTTCGCGTTGACCGAGCACGCGGCGAGCGCGACGGCGCACAGCGCGACGGCGGGCGCGAGGACGGCGGTACGGACGGTGGTGCGGCGCATGGTTCCCCCTGAGGTCGGTGCGGATGGCGCCCCGATCCTCGCGGACCCGGCGCCCGGGACGCCACCTCGCGCGATGGTGAGAACTCCCCGCCGGTCCCCTCCACGGTCGCGACGCGCGCCGGCCGGGTCGAGGCGCGCCCGCCCGGGGACGTTGGACCCGGGACGACGACGGCGGCCCCCGATAGGCTCACCGCGCACCCGCCGTCGTCTCCGGTCGCGCGGGCGCCCACGACGCTCGACGAGGTGAGGAGCCCGCACGTGAGGATCGGTGTCCCCCGCGAGGTGAGGGACGGGGAGCGGCTCGTCGCCGCGACTCCGCGCACGGTCAAGCGCCTGCGGGCGCTCGGGTACGAGGTGGTCGTCGAGCACGACGCCGGTGCGGGGGCCACGTTCTCCGACGCCGCGTACGAGTCGGCCGGGGCGGGCGTGGTGGACGCCGCGACCGCGTGGGGCGCCGACGTCGTCACGGCGGTGAACGCGCCCACCGACGCGCAGGTCGCCCTCCTGCGCCCGGGCGCGACGCTCGTCGCGATGCTCGGCCCCGCGAACGGCCCCGACCTCGTGCAGCGCCTCGCCACCCGCGGCGTCACCGCGCTCGCGCTCGACGCCGTGCCCCGCATCTCGCGCGCGCAGGCCCTCGACGTGCTCAGCACGCTGTCCAACGTCGCGGGGTACCGCGCGGTCGTCGAGGCGGCGGGCGAGTACGGCGGCATGTTCGCCGGGCAGGTCACGGCCGCGGGCAAGACGCCGCCCGCGAAGGTCTTCGTCATCGGCGGCGGGGTCGCGGGCCTCGCCGCGGTCGGCGCGGCGGCGAGCCTGGGCGCGCAGGTGCGCGCGTTCGACGTGCGCTCCGAGGCGGCCGAGCAGATCGAGTCCATGGGCGGCACCGCCGTGCGCGAGCCTGCCGCGCAGCAGGGCATGTCGGCCGACGGCTACGCGAAGCCGCTCACGCCCGAGCAGGAGGCGGCGGCCCTCGCGGTGTACGCGCGCGAGGCCGCCGAGGCCGACGTCGTCATCACGACGGCGCTCGTGCGCGGCCGTGCCCCGCGGACCCTCACGGCCGAGGCGGTCGCCGGGATGCGACCCGGGAGCGTCGTCGTCGACCTCGCGGCCTCGGGCGGCGGGAACTGCGCGCTCACGGTGCCGGGCGAGCGCGTCGTGACGGAGAACGGTGTCGTGGTCGTCGGCTGGACCGACCTCGCCGGGCGTCTGCCCCAGCACACGTCGCAGCTCCTCGGGACGAACGTCGTGCACCTGCTGGAGCTGCTCACGCCGGGCAAGGACGGCACGCTCGCGCTCGACCTCGACGACCCCGTGCAGCGCGGCATGACCGTCGCGCGCGACGGCGAGGTGCTGTGGCCGCCGCCGCCCGTCGCGGTGAGCGCGACCCCGGCCCCGGGGTCGACCGCGCCACCACCCGACCCCGCGCTGGAGGCCGCCGCGCGCGAGCGGGCCGCCGCGGAGGCGGCGTCGGCCGCGAGCCTGCGCCGCCGTCGCCGGACCGTGGGCGCCGCGCTCGCCGCGGTGCTCGTGACACTCGCGCTGTCGTTCGCGCCGCCGTCGCTCGTCGGGCACGTCACGGTGTTCACGCTCGCGGTGATCGTCGGGTACTACGTGATCTCGAACGTCACGCACTCGCTGCACACGCCGCTCATGGCCCAGACCAACGCGATCTCCGGCATCATCCTCGTCGGCGCGCTCCTGCAGATCGGGTCCGACGACTGGGTCGTGACGACGCTCGCGCTGCTCGCCGCGACCGTCGCGAGCATCAACATCTTCGGTGGCTTCCTCGTGGCGAACCGGATGCTCCGGATGTTCCGCAAGGACGTCCCGGCGCGCGCGCAGGGGGTGGCCCGATGACCGCGACGTCCGTCGCCCAGGCGGTCTACGTCCTCGCCGCCGTCCTGTTCGTCCTCAGCCTCGCGGGGCTGTCGAAGCAGGAGTCCGCACGCCGCGGCAACGTGCTCGGCATGGTCGGCATGGTCCTCGCGCTGGCCGCGACGATCGTGCTCGCGCTCGGCACGAGCGCCCGGCCCGTGCTCGTCACCGCGCTGCTCATCGCGCTCGTGCTCCTCGTGGGCGCGGCGGTCGGGACGTGGCGCGCGCGCCGCGTCGAGATGACGCAGATGCCGGAGCTCATCGCGATCCTGCACAGCTTCGTCGGGGCCGCGGCCGTGCTCGTGGGCTTCAACTCCTTTCTCACGGCCCACGCCGCCGGGGCCGACGACGTCGCCCACCTCGTCGAGGTCTCCCTCGGCGTGCTCGTGGGCGCGGTGACGTTCACCGGATCCGTCGTCGCGTTCCTCAAGCTGTCCGGGCGCACGCGATCGGCCCCGCTCCAGCTCCCGGGCCGCAACCTGCTCAACCTCGCGGCGCTCGTCGTGAGCCTCGGGCTCGTGGTGTGGTTCGTCGTCGCGCCGTCGATCTGGCCCCTGCTCCTGCTCACGGTCGTGTCGCTCGCGCTCGGTTGGCACCTCGTCGCGTCGATCGGCGGCGGCGACATGCCCGTCGTCGTGTCGATGCTCAACTCGTACTCCGGCTGGGCCGCCGCCGCGGCGGGCTTCATGCTCGGCAACGACCTGCTCATCGTCACCGGAGCGCTCGTCGGGTCCTCCGGTGCGATCCTCAGCTACATCATGTGCCAGGCCATGAACCGGTCGTTCGTGTCCGTCATCCTCGGCGGGTTCGGGGCCGAGGAGGGCGCCGCGCCCGCCGGGGGCGGCGACGGCCCGCAGGGCGAGCACCGCGAGGTGAGCGCCGACGAGGTCGCGGCCCTCCTGCGCGACGCCCGCAGCGTCGTCATCACGCCGGGCTACGGCATGGCTGTCGCCAAGGCCCAGTACCCCGTCGCGGAGCTCGTCGAGCTCCTGCGCGACGGCGGTGCCGAGGTCCGGTTCGGGGTGCACCCGGTCGCGGGTCGCCTGCCCGGGCACATGAACGTCCTGCTCGCCGAGGCGCGCGTCCCGTACGACATCGTGCTGGAGATGGACGAGATCAACGACGACCTGGCGGACACGGACGTCGTGCTCGTTATCGGCGCCAACGACACCGTGAACCCCGCCGCGCTCGACGACCCCGGCTCCCCCATCGCGGGCATGCCGGTGCTGCACGTGTGGGAGGCCGGTCAGGTCGTCGTCTTCAAGCGCTCGATGGCGGCCGGCTACGCCGGGGTGCAGAACCCGCTGTTCTTCCGCGAGAACACGGGGATGCTCTTCGGCGACGCGAAGCAGCGGGTCGAGGACATCGTGGCGGCGCTGCGCGTCGGCTGACCGGCCGACGCCCTCGACCCCGGGGCCCGTGCTGCGCGCTCGCGTCGCGCTCCGGGCGCCCCGGCTGCCTAGAGCACCCGCTCGAGCGCACCCGTCAGCGCGACGGGTGTGACCTCGAGGCGATCGAGGCGCCAACCGTCCTCGGTGCGTCGCGCGCCGTAGCGGTGGACCGAGGCGGCGATCGACTCGGTCGCGTCGTCGAGGACGAACACGGCGAGGTCGTGCGCGCGCACCGTCGCGGAGTCGCCGTCGATCTCGACGACGAGGTTCCCCTTGTGGTGCAGGGTGCGGACGTAGCCGTCGTGGCCGCGTCGGACGAGCGCGACGAGCGCGTCGAAGCCCCGCGCCTCGCCGCGCAGCGAGCTGACGACGACGTCGTCGGTGAAGAGCCGGTCGGTCTCGTCGTACCGGCGCTCGTCGATCCACAGGCTGTGGCGGGCGACGAGGTCGGCCAGCTCGGCACGGTCGGCCAGCTCCCGGACGAGGGACTCGGTCGTGGTCATGCGCTCGGTCGTGGTCATGTCTCCTCCTTGGATCGTGAGAGCAACTAACGTTTGCTCGTCTCACGAAATCTAGATCGTTAGTTCGACTAACACAAGGGGTACGATCGAGACGTGGACACCGAGGACGACCTCCGCTTCGACCGTGGCGACGAGACACCGGCGCGGCTCCGCGGACAGCTCTCCCGCCTCGTGGGCATGACCGCGGCGCAGACCCGACGCGTCGCCGGCGACGCCCTGCGGGCCGTCGGTGCGCACAAGGACCACTTCGTCGTGCTCGCCGCGCTCGCGGAGCTCGGCCCCGCCAGCCAGTCGACCCTGTCGGACCGCACGCGGGTCTACCGCAGCGACCTGGTCTCCGTGCTCAACGAGCTCACCGACGGGGGCTGGGTCCGCCGCGCACCGGACGCCACCGACAAGCGCCGCAACGTCGTGTCGATCACCCCCGCGGGCGAGCGACGCCTCGACGAGCTCGACGCGATCCTCGAGGAGGTCAACGACCAGGTCATGGCGCCGCTCTCCCCCGACGACCGCACGGAGCTCTTCCGGCTCCTGGAGCGGGTCAACGCCCACCTCGCGGCCGGGGCCGACAGCGCTTGAGGGCCCCGGAGCGTCAGTGCTCAGCCGAGCACGCGCTCGCGTGCGTGGCTGAACGTCAGGGACGGGAGCGTCGCGAGCGTCCCGTGGGCCGCGACGTAGTCCTTGAGGTCGCCCCGGTAGACGACGCGGCCCGGCAGGTCGAGCAGCGTCTGCGGACGCACCTGCCACCGCTCGACGCCGAGGTCGCACACCCCGGCGCCGTGCAGCACGTGGTAGACGAACTCGGAGCAGAAGAACCGGTCTTCGGCCTCGTGACCGCGGCCGAAGCGGGCTCCGACGAGACCGCGCACGTTGTAGGAGAACGCGTGCGAGTCCAGCAGGAACTCGGTGATCCGCACGCGGATCGCCTCGTGCTGCTCGGGCGTCACGGGGACCTCGAGCACGACCCCGGGCACGACGTCCATGCCGCGGTACAGACCGTCGTCGAACCGCTCGCGCCGGAAGCACCCGACGAACGGGTTCCCGGCCCGACGGCGCCCGAAGCTGAACATGAGGTCGAGCCCCGGGTCGAGCGCGAGGGAGGAGTGCGTGAACTCGTCGCGCGTCGCCAGCGCGATGGTCCGGGACAGGACCGTACGGCTGCGGGACAGGACGACGTAGACGTTCACGCGAGTGACCATACGTTGCCCGGGCCCGCAAGCGGAACGGCCCAGACGGGTCTTTTGTCCGGTCAGGCCTCCGCGAGCGCCCCGAGCACCTGCTCGGCGAGCCGCGGAGGGAACTGCGCTGCGGCGTCGCGCACGTCGAACCCGAGATCCTCGGCGAGCGCGAACGCCCGGCCGGCACGGGCCGGGTCGGGCAGCGAACCGTCCCCGGTGAGCATCATGACGCCCGCGGTGAACGCCGCACGACCGTTGCCCCGGTCGCCCGCCGCGAGGTAGAGCTCCAGGGCGCGCGCGGAGTCGCGCGGGCGACCCCGGCCCGTCGCGTGCTCCGCCGCGAGGTTGTAGAGCGCGCGGGGGTGGCCCGCGTCGGCGGCCTGCTCGAGGAACGCACGCGAGCGCACCTCGTCCACCGGCGTGCCCTGGCCGGTCGCGGTGAGGACGGACAGCTCGAACAGCGCGTCGGCGTTCCCCCGCCGCGCCGCCTCCTCGTGGTCCGCGACGGCCGCCCCGGCGTCCTGCGCGAACCCGTAGCCGTTGTAGCGCATCCACCCGCGCAGCACGTGCGCCCCGCCGTCGGGGTCGTCCTCCGCGAGCCGGTCGACCCGCTCGGCGGCCTCCGCGGCGAGCGGCAGCCGGCGGAAGTACGCCTCGCGCACCCACGACGTCGCCGCCTCGCGCGACACCGCGTCCGCCCCGCCCGCGTCGGCCCTGCGGTACGTGTCGACGAGCACCTGCTCCGCGTCGCCCGGCAGCAGGCCGATCACGTGCTCGTTGCGGACGAACGCGTCGCGCAGCCCGTGCGCCGCGGCCAGGGCCCGCTCCCGGCTCACGGCGCGGTCGTCGAGCACGTCGCGCGCCGCCTCGTAGGCGACGCTGCCGCGCGGGCGCGGCGTGCCCGACGTCGGAGCCCCCTCCGCGGTCGCGCTCGCCGACGCGTCACCCGCCTCCGCCGCCTTCGCCGCGTCCCGCGCGTCGGCGTCCCAGACGAGCTCGCCGTCCGGGTTCCAGATCTGGTTCGTCCGGTCCTTCGCCCACACCGCCCGGAAGCCCTCGGGGAGCGAGAGGTAGCGCACGAGGTGCGGCGCCCGGCGGTACAGCTCGTGCGCGGGCACGGGGAGGAGCCCGCCGCGCGGCTGCGCCGCGATCGACTTCACGACCCACCCCGACGCGCCGTCGCCCACCGGCCGGGTTCGCTCGACGAACATCTCCGGAGCGTCGTACACGTCGTTGTAGACGAGCACGGTCTCCGTGAAGCGCGTGCTCTTCGAGCCGACCTTGCAGAAGGCGACCATCTCGCGCTGCTGCCGGTAGGTGTCGAGCATCGGGTCGACGTCCCACGTGAGCGTCGAGATCCCGTCCTTCGTGAGGTCCGTGACGGCGACGCGCAGGTCGTCGCCCGACTCCGAGAGCACGACCCACCAGAAGCCGTGCCAGACCTGGTAGCCCTTCACGACCTTCTCCGCGGGCAGGGTCGCGACCCAGTCCAGGAACGACTGCGCCGTCGGGGCGAGGAACGGCGTCGTCTGCGTCCACACGCGGCGACCCGTGGCCGACCGGACGTCGAGCACGACCCGCGCGGGCGCCGTCGTCGGTGTCCCGTCCGCCCACCAGCGCACCGCGTCCGCCGCGGGCGGCGGCCAGGCGGTGCGGCCGTTGGCGATCGGGTCGAGCGCGAGCACGTGCTCGCCGTCGAAGTACGCGACGTACCAGTGGCCCGGCCCGTGCGCGCGGTCCACGCCCACGACGACGAACGCGCCCTTGCCGCGGGCACGCAGCCGCGCGGCGATCTCGTCCGGCGTCGTCTGCTCGAACGCGCCGCCGACGAGCTCGGCGAGCTCGGCCTCGCTCGGGCCGGTGGGGGTCGCGGGCTGCGCCGGCTCGCCGCGCAGGATGCCGACCATCGAGGCCACCGCCGACGCCGCGTGGTTCACCGGGAGGGTCGCGGCGTTCGCGTCGTTGCGGTGACCGGCGTGGAACGCCTCCACCAGCTGGGCCTGCGTGAAGCACGACTCCCGCACGTAGGCCGACCCGTCGAACCCGACGATCGCCTGCGCGCCGCCGCGGCCCGGGGTCCACACGTGGAAGCCGCCCGGGACCACCTTGTTGTGGCGCGCGACCGTCGCGACGTCGACGCCGAGCAGGGTCGCGGCCCGGTCGGCGAGGTGCGGGAAGCCCTCGGTCCAGTGCTGGTTCTGCGGGTCCGGGGCGTTCGCGTCGGTCACGGGGAGAGGGTATGCGCGGCCGCCGACGCACCGCACCGCCCCGGCATGGGGACCGGTCCCCATCGGACGACCGGTCAGGCACCCGCCCGGCGCAGCACCGCCTCCGCGTGGCGCAGCACGGGGCCGTCGACCATGCGGCCGTCGAACGTGAAGACCGCGTCCGGTCCGCCGGGGTTGGCGGCCGCCGCGTCGAGCAGCGCCCGCGCCGCGGCCACCTCGTCGGGCGTCGGGGCGTAGGCCGCGCGGATCACGGGGACGTGGCTCGGGTGGATGCACGCGGTCGCGGCGAACCCCGACGCGGCGGCGTCCTCGGCCTCGGCCCGCAGCCCGTCGAGGTCGCCGACGTCGACGTGCACGGCGTCGACCGCGGCCTTGCCCGCGGCACCGGCGGCGAGGAGCACCGCGGACCGCGCGTGCCGCGCGACGCCGCGGTACGACCCGTCCGGGCGCCGGCTCGACGTCCCGCCGAGCGACGCGACGAGGTCCTCCGCACCCCACATGAGCGCGACGACCTCGGGCCGCCGGGCGAGCTCCGGCGCCGCGAGGACGCCCGCCGCCGTCTCGCACAGCGCGAGGACCCGGACGCCCGGGAGGGTGCTCGCGAGCGCGCCGAGCGACCCCAGCAGCTCCGGCCCGGCCTTGGCGACCATGACCGTGCGCAGCCGCGTGTCCGCGAGCGCCGCGACGTCGAGCGCGTGCTCGGGCGTCCCCACCGCGTTGACCCGCACGACCGTCCGCGCCGGGTCCAGCGTCGCGGACGCCTCGACGACCGCGCGACGGGCGGCGTCCTTCGAGGCTGCGGCGACGGCGTCCTCCAGGTCGAGGATGACGGCGTCGGCGCGGTCGGCGGCCTTGCCGAACCGGTCCGGCCGGTCGCCGGGGCAGAACAGCAGCGCCGGCCCGAGCCGGAACCCGTCGCTCACCACGCGCTCTCCTCGTCGCCGCGCTCGAGAACGGGCTCGTGAGACCCGCTCTCGCCGCCGAGCCCTGGATCCCTCCCCACGCGGGCGCCGGGCTGGGGAGCGATCCCGGGTTCGGCAGCACCGGGGTGCCCGGCCCCGGGTGCGGCGGACGCCCCGGGCGACCGGACGCCGTCGGGCACCGCTGCGGATGCCGCCTCGTGGGCGGCGCGGGTCCAGAAGAGCGCGGTGCGGACGGCGCGCGCGACGAGGACGCCGTCCTGGTTGAGACCGCGGTGCTCCAGCGTGACGACGCCCTGGCCCGGGCGCGACGCCGACAGCCGCTTCTCGACGACCTCCGTCTCCGCGTAGAGCGTGTCGCCGTGGAACAGCGGCTTCGGGAACTCGACCTCGCGGAACCCGAGGTTCGCGACGATCGTGCCCTGCGTGACCTGCCCGACCGACAGCCCCACGAGCGTGGACAGCGTCATCATCGAGTTGACGAGCCGCTGCCCGAACGGCTGCGTCGCGGCCCACGCGGCGTCGAGGTGCAACGCCTGGTGGTTCATCGTGAGCGTGGAGAAGACGACGTCGTCCGCCTCCGTGAGCGTGCGGCCGGGCCGGTGGCGGTACACCACGCCCGTCTCGAGCTCGTCGTAGTACAGACCCCGCTGGACCACCTCGCGCATCACTGCTCCCTCCTCACCTCGGCCTCGGCGACGTCCGCCGAGAACGACCTCACCCACCGCCGAGCACGACATGAAGGACGGAAAGAGGCGGATAACGTCCTTCATGTCGTGCTCGGCGTCGGTCGTGGCCTAGCCGTCCAGTCCCAGGCTCCTCGCGATGACCATCAGCTGCACCTCGGTGGTGCCCTCGCCGACCTCCAGGACCTTCGCGTCGCGGTAGTGGCGCGCGACCGGGTTCTCGTTGAGGAAGCCGTAGCCGCCGAAGATCTGCGACGCGTCGCGCGCGTTCGCCATCGCCGCCTCGCCGCCCACGAGCTTCGCGACCGACGCCTCCGCCTTGAACGGCTTGCCCGCGACGAGCTTGTGGGCGGCGTCGAGCCACGCGAGCCGGGCCGTGTGGACACGAGCCTGCATGCGCGCGAGCGTGAACGCGACGTGCTGGTTCTCCCCGATCGACCGCCCGAACACGACCCGCTCCTTCGCGTACCGCAGCGCCTCCTCGAGGCAGCCCTGCGCGGCGCCGGTCGCCAGCGCGGCGAACGCGATGCGCCCCTCGTCGAGCGCGCGCAGGAAGTTCGCGTACCCCCGGCCGCGCTCACCGAGGAGGTTGCCCTCCGGGACCCGGACGTCGGTGAGCGTGAGGGGGTGCGTGTCCGACGTGTGCCACCCGACCTTGTCGTACGACGGCCCTACCTCCAGCCCGGGCGTCCCCGCCGGCACGATGATGCTCGACAGCTCCTTGCGCACCTCGCCGTCCTGGCTGACGTGCTCGCCCGTCACCGCCGTGATGGTCACGAGGCTCGTGATCGGCGCCCCCGAGTTGGTGATGAACTGCTTGGAGCCGTCGATCACCCACTCGTCGCCGTCGAGCCGTGCGGTCGTGCGGGTACCGCCCGCGTCGGAGCCGGCGTCGGCCTCCGTGAGCCCGAACGCCGCGAGCGCCCGTCCGGTGAGGAGGTCGGGCAGCCAGCGCTCCTGCTGCTCGCGCGACCCGTGCCGGAAGATCGGCACGATCCCCAGCCCGACGCCGGCCTCGAGCGTCACCGCGATGGACTGGTCGACGCGCGCGAGCGCCTCCACGGCGAGGCACAACGACACGTAGTCCTTGCCCTGGCCACCGATCTCGCGCGGGAACGGGAGCCCGAACAGCCCCAGCTCCCCCATCTGCGCGATGATCTCCATCGGCAGGCGGCGCTCGGTGTCGTACCGGTAGGCGGCGGGCGCGACGACGCTGTCCGCGAAGTCGCGCACCACCTGGCTGAGCTTGGTCTGCTCGTCGTCGAGCAGGGTGTCGATCATGATGCTCCCTGGGTGTCGGAGTGGTGCCGAGATAGCGACGTCCGGTCGAGGTAGCGACCGGCGACCGCTATCTCGGCGGCTGGTCGCTATCTCGGTGGTGCGGGTTCGGGGTCGGGTGCGGGGTGGACGACGGCGACCACCTGGTCCCGGCGCACGAGGTCGCCGGGGCGCACGCGCACGTCGGCGACGCCGCCGTGCGGGGCGAGCAGCGGGTGCTCCATCTTCATGGCCTCGACCGTGACGAGGACGGCCCCGGCGGCGACCGGCTCGCCGTCGGTGGCAGCCGTCACGACCGTGCCCGGCATCGCGGCGCGGACCTCGGGGTCCGTCGCGCCGGGCGCGTCGCCCCGGGCCCGACGGCGCTCGTCCCGCGCCCGCGCGGCGCGCTGCTCCCGGCTCGGGGCGGCCAGGGCGACGGTCCGCCCGTCGCGCCACAGCCAGACCGTCACGGGCTCGCCGCCGGCGGACGGCACGTCGAGCGCGAGCCGCACCCGCTCCCGCACCCCGTCCACGGTGAGCCACCACGCGCCGTCGCCCCCAGCGTCGCGCTCGATCGACGCCCGCACCTCACGCGGTCGCACGGCGCCGGGCCCCCACCCGTCGGCGATGTCGCGCGTCGGCGGACACTGCACGACGGCGTCCCCCGCCGACCCGGAGACCCGCACCTCGTGCCCACCCCCGGCGCCATCGACCAGCACGACCAACCGCGGAGCGGCGGCCGCGTTGAGCCGCCACCCGTCCCTGACCCGCCACGGATCGTCGTCGCCCGTCCCCGCCGCCCCGCCGAACCCGGGGTTGTCGCGCACATCGTCAGGGAACCTGTCGTCAACTCCGGATTCGGCACGGCGCGTGGTTGTCGCGAACAGCGCCGCGGCCACGAGATCGACCCACGCGACGCCGTCGGACGACGAGCCGACCTCCGGGGTGAGGGCCCGGGGGGCGTGCGCTCCGTCGTGCTCGACGGGCGAGCCAACCTCCGAGGCGAGGGGACGGGGGATGTGCGCACCCCCCGACCCCTCGCCGGACCCGACCACAGACCCCGACGACGAACCGGAAGACACGAGCCGGTCGATCAGCCCGGTGTCGAGCCGTCCCGCCCGTACGTCACCGTCCGCCAGCAGAGACCGCAGGAACGCCGTGTTCGTCTCGACCCCCAGCACGACCGTCCGCGCGAGCAGCCCGTCGAGCCGGTCGACGGCCTCGTCGCGGGACTCGCCCCATGCGACGGCCTTCGCGAGCATCGGGTCGTAGTGACCCCCGACGACCGCACCGGCGGAGATCCCGGAGTCGAGGCGCAGCGGCGAGGCGCCGGGCCCGGCGGGGACGCCGTCGTCGTCGTAGACCAGGACCGAGCCGGTCGCGGGGAGGAACCCGCGCTCGGGCGACTCGGCGTAGAGGCGCGCCTCGACGGCGTGGCCGCGCAGCACGACGTCGTCCTGGGCGACCCCGAGCGGCGCGCCGGCCGCGACGCGGAGCTGGAGCTCGACGAGGTCGAGGCCGGTGACCATCTCGGTGACGGGGTGCTCGACCTGCAGGCGCGTGTTCATCTCGATGAAGAAGAACGCGTCGGGGTCCGCGGCCGGGACGAGGAACTCGACCGTCCCGGCGCCGACGTACCCGACGGACCGCGCGACCTCGCACGCGGCCTCACCCATCCGGGCACGCTGCGTGGGAGTGAGGAGCGGCGACGGCGCTTCCTCGACGACCTTCTGGTGGCGGCGCTGGAGCGAGCACTCGCGCTCGCCGAGGTGGATCACGGTCCCGTGGGTGTCGGCGAGCACCTGCACCTCGATGTGGCGCGGTGCCTCGACGAGCCGTTCGAGCAGCAGCGTGTCGTCGCCGAACGACGACGCGGCGACGCGACGCGCGGACGCGAGCGCGCCCGGCAGGTCCTCGGCGGTCCGCACGACGACCATGCCCTTTCCGCCACCTCCGGCGGACGGCTTGACGAGCAGCGGGAACCCGACGCCGCGCGCGGCGGCCAGCAGGTCGTCGTCGGGCATCCCGGGCTCGCCCGCACCGGGCACGACCGGCACGCCCCGGTGGGCGACGATGCGCTTGGCGGCGAGCTTGTCCGCCATCGCCTCCAGCGCGTCGACCCCCGGCCCGACGAACGCGATGCCGGCGCGCTCGCACGCGCGGGCGAGCGCCGGGTTCTCGGACAGGAACCCGTAGCCGGGGTGGACCGCCTCGGCGCCGGTCCCGACCGCCGCCGCGACCACGGCGTCGACGTCCAGGTAGCTCTGGGCGGCGGGTGCGCGGCCGAGCCGGACCGCGACGTCGGCCTCGCGCACGTGGCGCGCGTCGACGTCGGCGTCGGAGAAGACGGCGACCGACCGCACGCCGAGGCGCCGGAGCGTCCCGATGACGCGGCACGCGATCTCGCCGCGGTTCGCGACGAGGACCGTGCGGAACCCGGGACCGCCGCCAGGGTGGTCCGTGGGCCGGTACGCCGGGCGCGCGGACAGCGGGTCCGCCGGCCGGGCGGGCGCCTCGTGGGGGGTGTCGGAGGTCATCGGCTCACATCCGGAAGAGACCGAACCGGTCACCGGTCCAGGTCTCGGCGAGGGGCGTGCGCGCGCACACGCCGAGGGCGAGGCCGAGCACGCGGCGCGTGTCGGCGGGGTCGATCACGCCGTCGTCCCACAGGCGCGCGGTCGCGTAGTAGGGGCTGCCGTGCTCGTCGTAGTCGGCGCGGATGCCGGCGGAGAACGCGGCCTCCTCGTCGGGGTCCCACGTCTCGCCGCGCGCGGCGAGCTGGTCGCGCTTGACGGTCGACAGCACGGACGCGGCCTGCGGGCCGCCCATGACGGAGATGCGGCTCGCGGGCCACGACCACAGGAAGCGCGGCGAGTACGCGCGCCCGCACATCGAGTAGTTCCCCGCGCCGAACGACCCGCCGACGATCACGGTGAGCTTCGGGACGCGCGTCGTCGCGACGGCCGTGACCATCTTGGCGCCGTCCTTCGCGATGCCGCCCGCCTCGGCGTCGGTGCCGACCATGAACCCGGAGATGTTCTGCAGGAACAGCAGGGGGATGCCGCGCTGGTCGCACAGCTCGACGAAGTGCGCCCCCTTGAGCGCCGACGCACCGAACAGCACGCCCTGGTTCGCGAGGATGCCCACCGGGTGCCCGTGGATCCGCGCGAACCCGGTGACGAGCGTGTCGCCGTACTCGCGCTTGAACTCGTCGAACCGGCTCCCGTCGACCAGGCGCGCGATGATCTCGCGCGGGTCGTACGGCGCTTGTACATCGGTCGGGACGGCACTGTACAAGCCTTCGCTCGTCGTTTCCTGGCCGGGCGCGCGGGCGTCGTCGTGCCCGACGGCGGGCGGCACGCTCGCCACGACGTCCCACGCGGGTGCGGGGTCGGGCGGGAGCGTCGCGACGATGCGGCGCACGGTGTCGAGCGCGTCCTCGTCGTCGTCGGCGAGGTGGTCGACGACGCCGCTGCGGCGCGCGTGCAGCTCACCGCCGCCGAGCTCCTCCGCGGTCACGACCTCTCCGATCGCGGCCTTCACGAGCGGCGGGCCGCCGAGGAAGATCGTGCCCTGCCCGCGCACGATGACCGTCTCGTCGCTCATCGCGGGCACGTACGCGCCGCCCGCCGTGCACGACCCGAGCACCGCCGAGATCTGCGGGATCCCCGCCGCCGAGAGGCGCGCCTGGTGGTAGAAGATCCGGCCGAAGTGGTCGCGGTCCGGGAACACCTCGGCCTGCCGGGGCAGGAACGCGCCGCCCGAGTCGACGAGGTAGACGCACGGGAGCCGGTTCTCGAGCGCGATCTCCTGCGCCCGCAGGTGCTTCTTCACCGTGAGCGGGTGGTACGTCCCGCCCTTCACGGTCGCGTCGTTGCACACGACCATGACCTGCCGCCCGCTGACGACCCCGATCCCGGCGACGACCCCCGCGGCCGGCCACGCGCCGTCGTCCACGCCGTACCCGGCGAGGGGCGCGATCTCGAGGAACGGGCTGCCCTCGTCGAGCAGGCGGTCGACGCGGTCGCGCGGCAGCAGCTTGCCGCGCGTGACGTGCCGGTCGCGCGCCGACGCCGGCCCCCCGCGCGCGACGGTCGACGTGCGCTCCCGCAGCTCGCCGGCGAGCGCCCGCTGCGCGGCGTCGTTCGCCCGGGCCGTCTCCGACCCGGGCTGGACGCCGCTCGTCAGCACGGTCATCCGGTCACCCCTCCCTGCCGAACCCGGGGCTGCGGGTCACCGACGGCGCTCGATGGCGCAGAACCCCGGGTTCGGCCGCGTGTCACGCCACCGCCGGGGGGCGGACCGCTCGCCAGGAGGGCCAGGGCAGGGTCCTCGAGCAGCGCTCCGAGGTCGGCGAGGAAGCGCGCGCCCTGCTCGCCGTCGACCACGCGATGGTCGAACGACAGGCTCAGGGTGACGACGTCGCGCAGCGCGACCGCGCCGTCGTGCTCCCAGGGCCGACGCCGCACCGCGCCCAGGCCGAGGATCGCCGCCTCGCCGGGCACGAGGATGGGCGTGCCCGCGTCGACGCCGAACACCCCGACGTTGGTGATCGAGACCGTCCCGCCGGTGAGTCGCTCCGGCGTCGTGCGACCCTCGCGCGCCGTGACCGTGAGGTCGGTGAGCGCGGCGGCGAGGTCGGGCAGGTCGAGGTCCTGCGCGTCGGGGACGTGCGGCACGACCAGCCCCCGGTCCGTCGCGACCGCGATGCCCAGGTGCACGCGGCGGTGCCGCACGATCTCCGCGGTGCCGTCCGGGAGGTCGTGCCACGCGCTGTTGAGCGCGGGGTGGCGGGGCAGCGCGAGGCACAGCGCGCGGGCCGCGAGCGCCAGCACGGTGATCCGCGCGCCGCGCGCGAGCCGGTGGGTGCGCAGGCGTTCCAGGAGCTCGACGCAGCGCGTCACGTCGACCGTGAGGAACACCGTCGCGTGCGGCGCGGTGAACGCGCTCGCCACCATCGCCGCCGCGGTGTGCTTGCGCACCCCCCGCACCGGCACGACCTCGGGCTCAAGCCCGGCCCGCGCGTCGGCACCGACGGCCGCCGAGACGGGAGACGTGGCCCCTCGATCGGGCCCTCGCGGGGCCATTACTCCCCTCTCGTCCGCGGGCGCCGTCGGGGTGGCGGGCATCGCGGTCGGGGCGGCCGGCGCGGTCGACGCGGAGAGCGTGCCGTGCACGTCGCGCGGCTGCCGCACGACGTCGCGGTGGCAGCTCACCGCCGCGAGGACGTCCTCCCGCGTGATGAGGCCGTCCCGACCCGTCCCCACGACGCGGTCGACCCGCACGCCCAGCTTCTTCGCGAGCGCCCGCACCGGCGGTGTCGACCGCGGCCGCTCGCCGACCCGGCCGGACGTCCCGCCGGTGTCGACCCCCGCACCGAGCCCGGGATCCGTCCCCACGATCGGGACCGCCTGAGGAGCGACCCCGGGTTCGGCCGGCTCGGGCCGGCCCCCGCCGCGCCCGGCAGCAGCCGCGGGAGCCCGACGGCGGCGCGTAGGCCTGCCCGCACGCTCCGGCGCGGCCCCGTACCCGACGAGGTTCGGCTCTGGCCCGTCGTCGTCCCCCGGCTCGCCGAGTCCGGGGTCTCTCCTCACGGGAGCAGCCGTCTGAGGAGCGACCCCGGGTTCGGCAGCCTGGGGTGTCGGGTGAGGGGCACTGTCCGGGGCCGGGGCGGCGGGGGTGCCGTCGTCGATCTCGAACGTCACCAAGGGGGCGCCGACCGTGACGGTCTGACCCTCCTCCGCGTGCAGGGACGCGACCACGCCGGCGTACGGGGACGGGAGGTCGACGAGGGCCTTGGCCGTCTCGACCTCGGCGATGACCTGGTTGAGCTCGACGTGGTCGCCCGCGTGGACGTGCCAGCTGACGATGTCGGACTCGGTGAGGCCTTCCCCGAGGTCAGGGAGGCGGAACTCGCGCATCGTCATCATCGGGCCACCGCCTCGACGGTGCGGGTCGCGCCGGACGACCCGGGAGCCCCGACCGGCGCCGCAGCGTCGGGCACCGACGACGGCGCGAACGGCTCGACCCGCCCCAGGACGCGGTCGACGCCGTCGAGGATGCGGTCGAGGTCGGGCAGGTAGTGGCCCTCGAGCTTGGCGGGCGGGTACGGCATGCCGTGGCCGGTGACGCGGACGGGCGCGGCCTCGAGGTACTCGAAGCAGCGGTCGGTCACGGTCGCGGCGATCTCCGCGCCGACCCCGGCCTGCCGCGGCGCCTCGTGCGTCACGACGACCCGCCCGGTCTTCCGGACCGACGCCGCGACGGTGTCGTGGTCGATCGGCGAGAGCGAGCGCAGGTCGATCACCTCGACCGACACGCCGTCGTCGGACGCGGCGACGGCGGCGTCGAGCGCGGTCCCGACGAGGCCGCCCCACGTGACGAGCGTGACGTCGTGGCCCTCCCGCACGACGCGCGCCCGGTCCATGGGGAGCGGGTCGACCGGGTCGAGGTCGACCTCGCCCTTGAGGTGGTAGCGCCGCTTGGGCTCGAAGAAGATCACCGGGTCGTCGCACGCGACGGCCTGGCGGAGCGCGGTGTACGCGTCCTGCGGGTTCGCGACCGACACCACGCGGAGGCCCGCGACGTGCGCGAACAGGGCCTCGGGCGACTCGGAGTGGTGCTCGGCCGCGCCGATGCCGCCGCCGACGGGGATGCGGATCGTGATCGGCAGGCGCACCTTCCCGCCGGTGCGTGCGTGCATCTTGGCGAGCTGCGACAGGATCTGGTCGAACGCGACGAACACGAAGCCGTCGAACTGGATCTCGCACACCGGCCGGTAGCCGCGGTACGCGAGCCCGACCGCCGTCCCGATGATCCCGGACTCCGCGAGCGGGGTGTCGAGCACGCGCCGCGGCCCGAACTCCGCCTGGAGCCCGTCGGTCACGCGGTAGACGCCGCCGAGCCGGCCGACGTCCTCGCCCATGACGACCACGCGGTCGTCGTCCGTCATCGCGCGGCGCAGCCCCGCGCCGAGCGCCTTCGCCACGGTGAGGGTGCTCATCGCGCCACCCCCGCCGCGGCCGTCCCCGTGCCCGACGCCGCCCGGTCGCCCGCGCCGTCGTCCCCGGCCGCACCGTCGTCGAACGACGCGAGGTAGTGCGCGTACTCCGCGCGCTCGCGCTCCAGCGCGTGGTGCGGCTCGGCGTAGACGTGGTCGAAGAGGGACAGCGGCGGCGGGTCGGTGAGCGCGACGCACCCGGCGCGCAGCTCGGCGGCCGCCGCGTCGGCGACGCCCTGCACCCGGGCCGCCCCCGCGTCGTCGAGCACGCCGACGGACCGGAGGTATGCCTCGAACCGCGCGATCGGGTCGCGTCCGGTCCACTCCTCGACCTCGGCGGCGTCGCGGTACCGCTTCGGGTCGTCGGCCGTGGTGTGCGGGCCCATGCGGTAGGTGACGGCCTCGACCAGCGTCGGGCCGCCGTCGTTCCGCGCGCGGTCGAGCGCGGCGCGCGTCACGGCGAGCACGGCGAGGACGTCGTTGCCGTCCACCCGCACGCCGGGCATGCCGAACCCGCGGGCGCGGTCGGCGAGCGGCACGCGCGACTGCAGCGCGACCGGCTCGGAGATCGCCCACTGGTTGTTCTGGCAGAAGAAGAGGACCGGCGAGCGGTACGTGGACGCGAAGACGAACGCCTCGTTGACGTCGCCCTGGCTCATCGCGCCGTCGCCGAGGTACGCGACCCCCACCGGGAGCCCGGCGGCGGGGTCGATCCGGCCGGCGTCGACGTCGTTCTGGACGCCCATCGCCCAGCCGGTCGCGTGGAGCGTCTGCGCGCCGATGATGACCTGCGGCGACGCCATGCCGATCGCGTACGGGTCCCAGCCGGAGACCGCGACGCCGCGCCACACGCGCACGAGGTCGACGAGCTCGGCGCCGCGCACCCGCGCGACCGCGTGCTCGCGGTACGAGGAGAAGACGAAGTCGTCGTCGCGCAGCGCGCGCGCCGACCCGACCTGGGCCGCCTCCTGCCCGAGGAGCGGGGGCCAGAGCGCGAGCTCGCCCTGGCGCTGGAGGGCCGTCGCCTCGGCGTCGATGCGCCGCGCGACGACCATGTCCTCGTAGAGCCGCAGGAGCGTCGTCCGGGCGGCCTCGCGCGCGTCGTCGTCGGGTGCCGCGGGGTCGAGGTCCGCGAGCCACCGGTCGAGCTCGGGGTCCGGGAGCCGCGTGCCGTCCTCGGTCAGCAAGCGCAGGGTCGGGGTCGTGCCCGACGGCGTGCCCCCGGCGTCGGGGGGAGCGTCACCGGCGCGGGGCGGCCTGCCCGGAGCACCCGCGCGCCGGGCGGCGGGCTTGTCCGGGCGCACGTCGTGCGCCATGGTCTTCCGGTCTGCTCGTGCGTCGCGCGGGGTTGCCGCCCGGTGACCGTTCTGCGCCTTCGGCGGGGTCGCCGCCGTCGGTCCGGTCCGCACCGCAGGTTCGCTGGGCATCGTCGCCACCTCACCTCGGGGAGCCGGTCCTCTCCGTCGAGGACCGAGGTAGGGCGAACGTAACCCCTGACGCGCACATGGCTCCACCGACCTCCGACACGCTGCGCAGTGTGACCGCCGTCACTCGACTAGGGTGAGCAGCATGCACAGCGCCGACGCTGTCGACCTCGACCTCCTGCTCGCCCTCGCCGACGACCCGCGGGCGACGATCGTCGCGCTCGCCGACCGCCTGCGGATCTCCCGCAACACCGTCGCCGCGCGCCTCGCGCGGCTGGAGGCCGAGGGCGCGTTCCTCGCGCTCGACCGGCGGATCGACCCGCACGTGCTCGGGCACCCGCTCACGGCGTTCGTCGAGGTCCAGGTGCGGCAGAAGGAGCTCGCGCGGATCGTCGACGACGTCGCGCGCATCCCCGAGGTCGTGCAGGCGTTCGGGCGCAGCGGGACGGCCGACCTGCGGGTCACCGTCGCGTGCCGCGACACCGACCACCTGTTCCGCATCGATGCGGCGATCCTCGCGATCGACGGCGTCGAGCGCACGGAGACCTCGCTCTCGATGGGCGAGCTCATCCCCTACCGCCTGCGCCCGCTCATCGAGCAGCAACGGCGCACCCGATAGCGTCGGACGTCGAGATCGGGGGCGAGCGTGCGGGACCTGATTCTTCGCTGCCAGGAGGAGGACCTCCGAGAAGCTTGCGGCCGTGTGCGACATCGACCCCCGCAAGACACCTTGGACGGTACGGGATCGACGCTGCTCCACGCGGCGCTGAGCGGGACGAGTCGGGGAGCTCCGGGTGACGACGCCGTACGGCACGGTGCGTGAGTGTGACGTCGACTCGATCAGCCAGGGTTGTTCGATCCGGAGCCCGTGCGGCTGGACGGGTTGGACGCAGACGTTGTGCGTGAGGCGGAGCCCAAGCGTCCATGACGGTGCCCCGAGGCTCGGCTCCCCGTGGCTCACCCCGCCCGCCCCCCGGAGCCGACGCCCGTACGCTCGCCCGGTCGAGCCGTTGTCGGACGCCTCGTTCGGGGCGGTGGCTACCTGAGGTCTCGCACGTACGCCGCGGCGCCGTCGTACGCGGCGATCCGGCGCTCGTAGTACGTCGCGATGATGAGCAGCAGGCCGCCGGCCGCGGCGAGCGTGAGCATCCAGGGTCCGGCGGAGATGCGCGTGCCGAGCTGGGACACGAATACGACGAGGATCTCGACCGGCAGCATCGCGACACCCAGCAGGAACGGCGCCGCGAGGTGCGTGCGCGTCCCGACGAGCACCGCGGCCAGCGCGAGCACGACGACGAGCACGGCCCGCCAGGTGCGCGCGTCGGTGTACGTGGCGAGGACCGACGGCCCGAGGAGCGCGAGCAGGCCGGGGGCGAGGGTCCGCCAGGACCCGAGGAACCCGACGGGCCACCCGCCGAGCGACGGCGTCGCGCTCGCCCGCGCCCTGGCCTGGCGGGCCGGGCCTCCCGGAGCACCGGGGTCGTCGCCCGCCGTGCCGCCCGAGGTGCCGGGCACCGCCGTCGTGCCGGCCGCGAGCGCGAGGTACCCCGCGACGAGCAGGCCCGCGCCGAGCGGGAGCGAGAAGACCTCGACGCGGAGCTCGCGCGGCGACCACGCGCCGATCGCGGCCACGAGCGCGAGCGACCACGTGAACCAGGCGGGCGGGAGGTCGAGCCGACCGCGGACCGCACGCCGCACCCCGACCACGAGGAGCGCGAGCAGCGCCACCTCGACGAGCCAGACGGTCGCGATGACGCCCCACACCGGCCGGACGTTCGCGACGGTCCCGACCACGGCGAGGGCGGCGGCGGGCGCCACGGCCCAGCGGCGCGCGACGGCGGCCCCCCGGCCCCGGCCGCGCGGCACCACCCGGGCGCCGACGAGGCCCGCCCCGAGCGCGACCCCGCCCGCGGCGAGCGCCCAGACGAACCCGAGCACGAACACCGCGCCCCCGCCGGGCGCGTGCGCGACGTGGAGCGACTCGACGGTCCCGCCGGTCGCCGCGAGCACTCCCGCGCCCGCGAGCCGCAGGGCCGCGGCGCGTCGCCAGCCACCCTCGCCCGCGCCGGTCCCACGGCCCAGCAGCACCGCGGCGAGGACGCACCCGGCCCCGGCCACGACGAGGAGCGGTGCCCGGACGTCGCCCGCGCCCGGCGCCGCACCCAGGGCGAGAACGGACGGCACGACGAGCAGCACCAGGCCCGCGCTCGCCAGCTCCCACCACCGGCGCCCACGGCGCGCGAGCAGCGCCCCCGTGACGAGCGCGGCGAGGGCGGGCGGCGCGGTGTACGCCTCGACGAGCCCGACCTCCGCGGCGGCGAGCGCCGTCCACAGCGCGGCGGTCCCGAGCGCGGCGGCGAGCCACCACTCGGCGCGCCGGTCGCGGTCGCGCGCGGCGAGCCCCGCGCCCACGGCGAGCAGGAGCAGCACCGCGACCGCGACCGTCGGCCCGGCGGCGGGCCGCCCGAACGCCAGCCCGACGGCGATCGCCCCCGTGAGCGCGGCGCTCACCTCGACGGCGACGCGGCCGGCGGCCAGGTGGATCCGGGCCGTGACCGGCCGGGCGGCGGCGAGCGCCGTCGCCACGAGCAGGGCGACGACCGGCAGCACGACGGGCGACCCGCTGCCCGGCAGGAGGAGGGCGCCCGCGCTGACCACGGCGACGGCCGCCGTCGGCAGGACGAGCGCCGCGGCGAGCACGCGCAGCGCGGTGACCGACCCGGGCCGCCGCGAGCCGACGAGCACGACCTCGAGCGCGAGCATCGCGACGCACGCGGCGACGGACCACCAGCTGCGCTCGTCGACGACCGTGAGGACGCCGAGGCCGAAGGGCACCGCGGTCACGCCGAGCACGGCCCACCACGACTCGCGGTCGACGCGCGGGACGAGCGTCACCGCGAGCGCGGCGACCGAGGCGACCCCGGAGACCGCGCACAGGACCGCGACGGTCCCGGCGCCGCTCCACGCGAGCGTCACGCCGAGCACGAGCAGCGCGTACCCGTAGGCGGTGCCGACGAGCGGGGCGTGCAGACCCCGCGGCGCGGCGGCCCGGGCCGCGAGCAGGAGCCCGCCGACGACGACCGCGCCGGCCGTCGCGGTGGGGCGTGCGACCCACGAGCCGGCGACGAGGAGCAGGACGGCCGCGATCGCGCCCGCGACGGCGGCCGCGTGCCAGACCCGCGTCTCGGCCCGAGCGACCGGGACGACACCGTGCCGCAGGACGGCGCGCGGAGCGGGGATCACCCCGGCGACCGGGCGCAGGGCACGACCGAACCCTCGTCGGACGGCGCGGACGATCGCGCCCGGCGCGGCGCCGCCGGCGACGACCCCCGGGTCGCCGGCCCCGGCCGTCAGGCCCGCCCGGTGCCCGTCAGGTCGAGCAGTCGTGACGGGCCGGGCGGTCACGACGACGAGCAGGGCCGCGAGCAGCGCGAGCAGCACGAGCGAGGTGACGCCCGCGAGCCGCGGGTCCAGCACGAGCGCGACGACGAGCGCGAGGAGCATCCACGGACCGAGCGCGCGCCCGGTCCGCACGACCGGGGCGGCGCCGAGCCGTCGTACCCCGGCGAGGCGCGGCAAGGGCACGGGGACGGGCGTGCGCAGCGGGAGCCGGGCGGCGACGAGGAGGACGACCAGGGCGGACAGGAGGCCGAGGAGCGTCCCGTCGAGCAGCGCCGCGCCGACGGTGCCGCCGCGGACGCCCTCCCCCCACAGCCCGGCGGAGAGGACACCGACGCCGAGCGGCTCGTCGTCGAGCGTCGCGGCGGTCCCGGCGGTGCCGGTCACGAGGACCTCGGCCGCGCGGACCCCCGCGACGGCCAGCGCGGGCCCGGCCCCGACGAGGGCGACGACCGCGCCGCCGAGGAGGGCGTCCGACCGTCCGACGGCCGGGACCGGAGAGCCGAGCACCCCCGCCGCCACGCGCGACGAGGTGAGCGCGAGGACGAGGAGCCACGTGCCGGCGGCGAGCGCGGGGACGAGGCCCAGCCAGGCGACGTCGCCCCCGGTCCCGAGCAGCGCCCCCGCGAGGACGGCCGACGCGCCGCCGACCGCGTACCAGCGCCGCTCGCGGGTCGCGACGCGCAGCAGCACGGCCGCGAGCGCGGCGCCGAGCGCGACGAGCGCGGCCCCGGCGCCGGTCGGGAGACCCGGCGGGGCGGTGACGGTGAGCCCGACGACCACGGCGAGGGGCACCGCGACCGTGCGCACGACGCCGAGCAGCGCCCGCTCACCTCGCAGAGCGCTGCCGACCCGCGCGCCGGAGCGCGCCGCCACGGGCGCGGCGAGCGCCGTGAGGCACGCCGTCGCGAGGAGGGCGGCCGCCCTGCCCCACGGCGCCTGCGCGGCCGGCGCCGCCACGAGCGGCACGAGCGGCCCGAGCACGACGGCGCTCGTCACCCACGCCCGGACGCGCGCCCGGTCCCCGACGGCACCGAGGCCCGCGACGACCGCGGCGAGCAGCGACGCGCGCGCCGCCGCGGTGCCGACGAGGTCGAGCCCCCACGCGCTCAGCGCGAGCTCGACGTCCACGACCGCGAGCACGACGGCGAGCGCCGCGACGGCCTCGGCGGACGAGCGCAGGCCGCGCGACCGCAGGAGCACCGCGGCCCCGACCGTGAGCACCGTGACGACCCCGGTCACGAGGGCACGCAGGGCGAGGTCGTCGGCGAAGGTGAAGAACACGAAGACGACCGTCGCGACGGCGAGGAGCCCCGCCCCCGCCCCGGCGAGGACCGGCTGGAGGCCGACCGAGCGCGACGGCGCCGCGCCCGGCACGACGACGGCGCGCGACCCCGCGGGTGCGGGCCGGACCGCCCCGGTCGTCGCGGGCGACCCGGACAGCCCGGGCGACCCCGGCGCCGAGGGGTGGACCGGCACCGGACGGCGTGGCCCGAGCGCGGGCACGTTGCCGGCCACAGACCCAGCCACCGGCGCGACGGCGGGCGGGCGCGGGCCCGCCTGGCCGCGGCCGGTCGGGTCGAGCGGGCGCATCGCGCCGGGCGGGCCAGCGGGCACCGCGCGCGCACCGGGCGGCGCCGCGACGGCGGCGCGGGCGGCCCACGCGGCCGCCTCGGGCTGGGCCGCACGCAGGGCGTCGAGGGCGACCTGGCGTCGCGAGAGCGCGTCGGCCGCCTCGCTCGACGCCGCGGCGACCTCGAACGCGAGCGGACCGGTGAGGTCGAGCAGGCACCGGTCGCAGCGGGACGACCGCAGCGTCGCGGCGCACGCGGGGCAGGAACGCGTCTCGGGCAGCCGCGCCAGCGCGACGTCGACCCACGGCTCTCTCATGACGGACATCCTGGCGAACCTGTGAGGCGCCTGGGGACGCGTCCACAGGGGGTCGCGTGGCGGTCCGGTGAAGGCTCCCGGCGGGCGCCGGGCCGGGGCGTCCGCCCGTCAGCCGCCGAGGCCGGCGACGAGCGCGCGGGTGAGCGGCGCGCCCATGCCCGCGCGGTCGGCGGCACGGACGATCGCGCCGCCGATGGCGTCCACCTCGAGCGGCAGGCCGGCCTCGGCGTCGCGCAGCATGGAGGACTTGGCCTCCGGCGCGAAGCGCCCGTAGCGGGCGAGCGTGCGCTCGGGGTCCGACGGCGCGCCGCTCGCCGCGGCGACGGCCGCGACCTCGCGCACGAGCGCCTCGAGCTCGGCGCCGTGCGCGGTCCGCACGTCCCCGATCGGGGCGCGGTACGTCGTCGTGAGCAGGGCGAACGGGGCGAGGAACGAGAGCTTGGCCCACATCAGCGCGGTCTCGTCCGCGTGGACCCTCGTCTCGATCCCGGCCCGCTCGAGAAGCCCCCGCACGGCCTCCACGCGCTCCGGGTCGACGGCGCCGGGCGCGAGCCCCACGTCGACGAACGCGCTCGTGTGCTCGATCTCCCCCGGGGCGACGCGCGCCGACTCGACGCTGATCGTCGCGGGCAGCACCCGCTCGGCCCCGTACCGCGCGCGCAGCACGTCGAGGTGGTCGAGCCCGTTGAGGAACGGGACGACGACGCCGTCGCCGAGCGCCTCGGGCGGCACCCGGTCGAGCGCGTCGTCGAGCGCGGTCTGCTTGACCGCGACGAGCACGACGTCGACCGGCCGGTCGAGCCGCGTGACCGCCCGCGCGGGGACGTGGAACTCGCCGACCTGACGGCTGCGCACGTGCACGCCGTGCTCGGTCAGCGCCGCCGCGGTGCGCTCCCCCGCGAGGAACGTCACCTCGGCCCCCGACCGCGCGAGCAGCGCGCCCACCAGCCCGCCGACCCCGCCCGGCCCCAGCACCGCTGCGCCTCGGCCGTCCCGGCCGTCTCGGCCGTCCCTGCCGCTCGTCGTCCCCGTCACCGTCGTCCCCTCGTCGTCCCGCCGGACCGTCCCGGCCGTCCCTCCGCGCCCGTCGTCAGACCGCGGGGACCTCGACCCTACCCACGGGGACGGACCCCACCGACGCGGAGCCGGGCACGGTGAGCGCCGCGATGGCCGTGGTGATCGGGATCGCGAGGACGAGGCCGATCGAGCCGACGAGGGTGCGCACGACCTCCTCCGCGATCTCGCCCGAGGTGAGGCTCGTGGCGAGGTTCTGGTCGGACAGGTAGACCGCCATGAGCAACGGCAGGGCCGCGCCGACGTAGGCGAACGCGATCGTGTAGACGGTCGAGGCGATGTGGTCGCGCCCGATGCGCATCGCGCGCGCGAAGAGCTCGCGCCGGGTCGCGAGCGGTGCGACCGCCCGCAGCTCCCACACGGCCGACGCCTGGGTGATGGTCACGTCGTTGAGCACGCCCATGCCGGCGAGCACGATGCCGCACAGCACGACGCCCTGGATGTCGAGCGAGGGCGCGTACTGCGGGATCCACAGGGACTCCTCCGAGGTGAGCCCCGTGATGTTCGACGCGCCCGAGCCCCACCACCCCAGCAGCGCCGTGATGGCGAGCCCGACGAGCGTGCCGAGCAGCGCCGTCGACGTGCGCGCGGTGAACCCGTGCGCGACGTAGAGCACGACGAACATGACGAGCGACGACGTCACGAGCGCGACGCCCAGCGCGTTCTGCCCCGTGAGCAGCGCGGGCAGCGTGAACCACGTGATGACGACGAACGCGCCCGCGAGCCCGGCGAGCGCGGCGAGGCCGCGCCAGCGCGCGACGGCCAGCACCACGACGGCGTACGCGATCGCGAGGACCCCGATGGGCAGCCCGCGCTCGAAGTCCATGAACACGTACGGGCTCACTCCCGCCCCGACCGCCTCGGCGATGTAGAGGACGCGGAGCCGGTCACCCTCGTCGAACCCGTAGGCGACGTACTCCGGCGGTGCGCCGACGGTGATCGCGTCGCCGCCCACGTCCTCGCCGCCCGCGCGCGACCCCTCGTCGAGGCGGGCGGGGACCTCGCTCGTCTCCGGGTCGATCGGCCCGGTGACCGTGGCGCGCAGGACCGAGCTGCCCTCGGCCGCGACGGGGATGCGGTCCGGGACGTCGGCGGACGCGGGCCACAGGGCGACCAGCCCGGCCAGCGTGACGAGCAGGGCCGGGACGAGCAGCGCCGCGAGCGTGAGGCGCACGCGCCGCGTCGCGGGCGCCGCGCGCCCGTGCGCGTGACCGTGCCCGTGCCCGTGCGGGTCGGCGTGCGACCGCCCGGGCTGCTCGCGGCGCTCCCGGCGCCCCGGGACGGGGCCGGACGTCAGGTCGGGGCTCGGCTCGCTCACCCCAGGATGCTGCCACGGCGGGCCGACGGCGCGTGGTGGCACGCGCCGTCGGGCGCTACGGGGCGAGGCGGTGCAGGTCCCGGGGGAAGAGCGCGACCTCACGGACGTTGGGCGCCTCCACGAGGCGGGCGACCCAGCGCTCGAGGCCGATGGCGAAGCCGCCGTGCGGGGGCATCCCGTGGGCGAACGCCTCGAGGTAGGTCTCGTACGGCTCTGCCGCCTCGCCCCGCGCCGCCAGCGCGGCGACGTAGTCCTGGTAGCGGTGCAGCCGCTGCCCGCCGGTCACCAGCTCCAGGCCGCGGAAGAGCAGGTCGAAGCTGTTGCTCCAGCGCGGGTCGTCGGGTTGCGGGTGCGTGTAGAAGGGCCGCTTCCGCATCGGGTAGCCCTCGACCGCGAGGAAGTCGGAGCCGTGGGTCGACATCGCCCAGGTACCCAGGGACCGCTCGTGCTCGGGGGCGAGGTCCGGCTCGTCGTCGGCCGCACCCACGAGGGCGAGCGCGTCGCGGAAGTGGATCACGGGGATCTCGGACGGCACGACCGGCAGCGCAAGCCCGAGCCGCTCGACGGCGTCGCCCGCCCCGTCCCGGAGCGCCTCGACCATGCCGGCGAGCACGTCGCGCAGCACCGCCAGGACGTCCCGGTGGTCGCGCACGAAGCCGAGCTCGACGTCCAGGGAGACGTACTCCGCGAGGTGGCGTGCCGTGTCGTGGGGCTCCGCCCGGAAGACCGGCCCGACCTCGTACACGCGCTCGAACACGCCGACCATCTGCTGCTTGAAGAACTGCGGGCTCTGGGCGAGGTAGGCGGTGCGGCCGAAGTAGTCGACGGGGAACACGCTCGCGCCGGACTCCGTGGCGGACGCGACGAGCTTGGGGGTCTGGATCTCGGTGAAGCCCGCCGCGTCGAGCGTGGCGCGGAACCCGCGCAGGCTCGCGGCGGCGAGCTCCCAGCGGGCCCGCCGCGCCGGGTGCCGCCACGTCACGGCCGCGTGGTCGAGGAGCGTGGGCAGCGCGACGTCGAGGTCCGGGCGCCACAGCTCGACCGGCGGGCGGGTCGCGGGCGCGCCGAGCAGCGTGATCGTCGGCGCGGTGATCTCGACGCCGCCCGGTGCCTGCGCGTTCGCGGTGGCCGTCCCCGTGACCTGGACGGCGGTCTCCTCCGGCGGCAGCCCCTCCGCGGGGACCTCGTGCGGACGCAGGACGACCTGGGCGAGGTCCGTGCGGTCGCGCAGGACCAGGAAGGACACCGTCGCCAGCTCGCGGCGGCGGTGCACGTGCCCGCTCAGGGTCACCACACGTCCGGGTGGTGCGGCGGCGACGTCGGCGGCCAGGGTGCGAGCGGGGGCGGGCGGGGCGGGTGGTCTCATGACTCCTCCTGGGAAGGGCAGGCCCTGGAGGTGCGGGCGGGGGCTAGGTCGCGGTGCCACCACACCTTCGTCGACGTCTCGTCGACCTCTCGTCGGTACGCCGGCACGCGCGGGGAGCCGCCGCCGGCGTCGCCACCGGCCGAGGGTCGTCACGCCTCGCAGCCACCGCGAGCGACGATACCGACCGACCCGCGCGCGGACCACCGCATTGCGGTGGTCCGCGGCCACGGGTCAGTCGGGCAGCGTCACGTAGCCGCGGCGCACGCCCGCGACGAGGCGGCGCGGGAGGGTGACCTCGCGCCCGTCGACGACGACGGTCACGAGCTCCGGCACCTGCGCCTTCCACTGGGAGCGGCGGGCGCGCGTGTGGGAGCGGGAGAGCTTGCGCTTGGGCACGGCCATGAGGGGTCCTTCCGGTGGGTGGAGCGCCCAGCCTAGCGTTTCATGAGAATGGTTCTCAAGACGCGTCGAGAATGGGCCCTCGGACGGCGGTAGCATCCCGAGGGCTGCCCGCCCGTGTGGCGGCACCGCCGCCGTCACACCCCGCCACAGCCAGCCACCGCACACCACGAGGAGCCACCATGGCCACGGTCGACTACTTCCTGTCCGGCGACCCCGAGGTCGCCAAGCAGCACCTGCACGCCGCGCTCCAGGAGCAGGGCTTCACCGTCACCACGCGCCCGACGGGCCAGTGGGCCGCCGAGCGCGGGAGCAAGCAGAAGACGTTCTGGCTCGGCGCGTTCGCCGGCAAGGCGCAGCACCTCGTCTTCACGGTCGACTTCATGCTCCACGGCGACCAGCTCGTCGCCCGCATCGACCGCCCGACGGGGCACGGTGCCATGGCCGGCGCGGTCGGCGTGGCTCGCTCGAACAAGGCGTTCTCCGAGGTCGACCAGGCCATCGGCACGCGCCTGACGAACCACGGCATCCTCGCGAACGTCGTCCACGCCTGACCACCCCCACCCCTCGCGCCGAACACGCCTCCACCCCGCGTCGAGAACGACCTGAGGGTCGTTATCTGCCGCAAAACGACCCTCATGTCGTGTTCGGCGCTGGGGCGGGGGACGGGGACGACGAAGGCCCGGAGCCCCTCGCGGGGTTCCGGGCCTTCGTGCTGCTGACCGGACCGGCAGCGGCCGGTCAGCGAGACGTCACTTGGCGACGGCCTTCTTGAGCAGGCTGCCGGCGCTGATCTTCACGCCGAAGCCGGCCGGGATCGAGATCTCCTCGCCCGTACGGGGGTTGCGGCCCGTGCGGGCGGCACGCTCGACGCGCTCGACGGACAGGAGGCCCGTGACCTTGACGGCCTCGCCCTTGCCGAGCGACTCGATGAGCACCTCCTGGAAGGCGTTGAGGGCCTTCTCGGCGTCCGACTTCGAAAGACCGTCGGCCTTGCTGGCGATAGCCGAGATGAGCTCGGACTTGTTGAGCGACATGCGAATCCCTTCTTCGGTTCACGACGCGCGGTGGTCACCACCCGTCGTCACGGTCTCAGTGTGCCAGCCGCGAGGCCGTGCACCGGGGACAACACTAGGGAACACGCGGAGTTTCGCGCGACTTCTCGCGCCCTCCGGTCGTCGCGTGTCGGCGCTCAGCCCTCCTCGTGGTCGTGGTCGTGGCTCTCGTGACCGTCCTCGGCGTGCTCCTCGTGGGCGTGCTCGCCCTCCTCGTGGGCGTGCTCGTGGTCGTCGTGCGCGCCGGTCGCCGCCGGCTTCCCCGTGACGCCGGCGAGCTCGTTGGGGACGACGTCGAGCGCGGCGCTCTTCCACACCTCGCCGCCGACGTAGTCGACCGCGTGGATCGCGCGGCCGGCCGGGTCGGTGACGTACGCGATGCCGTCCTGGACGAGCAGCGCGGGGCGCGGCTCCTGCCACTCCTCGGGCTCCTCCCACGCGTCGACGACCGGGATGGAGCGCACGACGGTGCCCGCCTCTGGGTCGATGACGTGCAGCGACCCGTCCGTGCCGAGCACGAGCGCCTCGCCCGCGTCGCCGCGGCCGAGCGAGCGGAACGTGTAGCTCGCGGGCAGGTCGACGAGGCGCAGGCTCGCGTCGCGCGTGTCGACGAGCGAGACGCGGGTCGGCCGCTCCAGCTCGGCGTCGGGGTCGGACTTGTAGTCGCCCAGGACGAACGGCGACGCCTCGCTGCCCGCCTGGTTCCCGATGCGCCCGTAGGCGTCCGGGGCCGCGACCTTGCTGATCGCGCCGCCCGCGACGACGACCGCACCGTCCTCGCAGCCGATCACGACGGCCTCGCCCGCGGCGACGGCCTCGCCGTGCACGCCGGGGCACTGGTCCGTCGCCGCGACCTTGGTGCCCGCGGGGTCGAGCAGGCGGACGCCCGTGCGCGCGTCCTCGGTGCCCTCGGAGACGACGAGCGAGCCGTCGGACAGCTCGACCGCGACGCCGTGGTGGGCCTCGGGGGTCGTCAGGGTGCGCGCGTCGTCGATGCCGTGCGGGTCGGCCACGGCGGCGGAGTCGAGCACGGTGATCTCGCCCGTGCCGTCGTCGAAGAGCGCGGTGCGGCCCTCGTGCACGACGACGTGGCCCGGCTTCTCGGCCGCGTACGTCACGTCCGTGAGGACGGGGTCCGCGGTGTAGTAGTGCGCATGGTCGCCGTGCGGCTCGGCCCAGGTGCCGGCGTCGAGCACCTGGAAGCCGCCCGACGTCGAGACGAGCAGGTGCCGCCCGTCGCCCGCGGGGTTGAGGCGGTTGAAGCCGGGGAGCTGGAGGTCGTCGACGACCTCGAGCGTCGTCGCGTCGAGGACCTGGACGCCGCCGCCGTAGGTGATCGCGAGGCGCGGCGTGAGGGCCGCCGCCTCGCTGACGTCGGACGTGGCCGACGGCGCGGGGTCGGCGCCGTCGCCCTGCTCGCCCTCGGAGCCCGCCCCCTGCGCGCACGCCGCGACGAGCGCGAGCGGGAGGGCGAGGCCGAGAGCGAGGGCGAGCGGGCGCCGTCGGGCCCGTGCCCCGGGAGGGGCGTCACCGGAGGGGGGACTCGCCCCGGCGGGATCGGCGTGGGCGTCGGTCGGGTCGGGTGCGGTGTGGTGCATGCGTGGTCGGGCGCCCCGGGGCCCCGGCGGCCCCCCCGCGCCGCGGGGGGGGGGTGGGCGGGGGCGGCGGGAGGGGGCGGCTGTGGGGGCGCGCGGGGGGGCTGGGCGGCGGCGGGCGGTGCGCCGCGCGGGTGGGGGGGGAGTCGGGGGTGCGGGGCTGGGGCGTC